>NZ_JALRNG020000060.1:0-20396 GCF_030272875.2 Pseudomonas sp. BJa5 | reverse complement strand
AACTGACGCGCATGAAGATCAAGAGCAACCGTAGGAGCGGGCTTGCCCCGCGATGGCGTCAGCCAGGCTGCGCCAACCTATGCCTTCGAAGATGCGCCAGCACAGGCACCACCCGTAACTTCGCGACCGTAGCGAGGGAACCCGGAGCGCAGCGCAGGGCCGGATGCAGGAGCAGCGGTTTTGGTTCCTTTTGCCAAGACAAAAGGAACCCGCCGTAAGGGCGGAAGGGGCCGGCAGCGTCGCCGTATTGAAAGGATAAGTCCGCAGCCTCGACACCCAAGTCCAGCCCAAGCCCAGGATCATAGTCCCCAGGATTTCGTGAAGAGCTTTTTTCGCCCCGTGTTTAAGGAGGATGGATGGGCAGAGGGTTGTGGATGGCGCTGCTGCTGGTGCTGGCGGCCTGCAAGCCGGGTGATGCGCTGGAGCGCATCAGCGGGCCGACCATGGGCAGCAGTTACACCGTGCAATACATTCGCACGGCCAGCGGGCCTGCGCCGCAGGTGGTGCAGCACGAGGTGGAGCAGGTGCTGGCGATGATCGACCAGCGCTTTTCCACCTATCGTGGCGATTCACTGGTCGCGACGTTCAACCGCCTGCCAGCGGGCAACTGCCAGGCCATGCCCGTCGAGGTGCTGGAGCTGGTGCGGTTGGGTGAGCAGCTGTCGCAGCAAAGCGCGGGTGCTTTCGATCTCACCGTGGAGCCTTTGCTCGATCTATGGGGGTTCGGCCCGCAGTCGCGAGCGGAAAAAGTGCCGGATACCCAGGCGCTGGACAGTGCTCGCCAGCGTGTCGGGCATGGGCATTTGCGCATAGTGGGCGAGCAGCTGTGCAAGGATGCGCCTGTGGAGCTGGACTTCAACAGCCTCGCCGCCGGCTTTGCCGTCGACCTGCTGGTGGCGCGGCTAAAAGCGCTGGGAGTCGCGGATTTACTGGTCGAAGTCACCGGTGAGCTCAAGGCGGTCGGCAGCAAGGCCGATGGCGGTGCCTGGAAAATCGCCCTCGAATTGCCCCGTGACGATCGCCAGATTGCCCGTCAGATCGTGCCGCTGGAGGGTTTCGGTGTGTCGACCTCCGGTGACTATCGCCACTATTTCGAGGAGAATGGCCGGCGCTATTCGCACGCCTTCGATGCTCGTCTCGGCGCACCCGTGCGGCACGACCTGGCAGCGGTGACCGTATTCGATCGCTCGACGCTGATGGCCGACGGCTATTCCACTGTGCTGCTGATCCTCGGGCCGCAGGCAGGCTGGGAGTTTGCCCTCAAGCACGGGATTGCCGCGGTGTTCGTGACCCGGGTCGCCGAGGGTTTCGTCGCCCGGAGCACCCCGGCCTTCGAGCAGGTAACCCGATAGGTACATGCAATGGCCACCCTGTGGGAGCTGGCGAAGCCAGCGATGAAAACGACACCGATATCGAGTCGAACCCATCGCAGGCTTCGCCAGCTCCCACAGGGTTCGCAGGAATGAATGAGACTTTGTGATGTAGTGCAGAGAAAAATAGCCTACGACGCGACCAAGGGTTAATGTGCGCGGCGTTCAAGCTTGATTAGACTGCACCCGAATTTTTTCATGGCGCCGCTGGCGACATGATCTAGCCCCGCTCGCCAATGTGGCGACCGGGCCTGTTCTGAAGGAGTACGCATGGCTGTCTACAACTACGACGTAGTGGTGCTGGGTTCCGGCCCCGCAGGAGAAGGGGCGGCAATGAATGCTGCCAAAGCAGGACGCAAGGTGGCGATGGTCGACAGCCGTCGCCAGGTCGGCGGCAACTGCACCCACCTGGGTACCATCCCGTCCAAGGCCCTGCGTCACTCGGTCCGCCAGATCATGCAGTTCAACACCAACCCGATGTTCCGGGCCATTGGTGAGCCTCGCTGGTTCTCGTTCCCCGACGTGCTCAAGAGCGCCGAGAAAGTCATCTCCAAGCAGGTCGCCTCGCGCACCGGCTACTACGCCCGCAACCGTGTCGACGTGTTCTTCGGCACCGGCAGCTTCGCCGACGAGCAGACCGTCGAAGTGGTCTGCGCCAACGGCGTGGTCGAGAAGCTGGTGGCCAAGCACATCATCATCGCCACCGGTTCGCGTCCGTATCGTCCGGCCGATATCGATTTCCACCACCCGCGGATCTACGATAGCGACACCATCCTCAGCCTCGGCCACACCCCGCGCAAGCTGATCGTCTACGGCGCCGGGGTCATCGGTTGCGAATACGCCTCGATCTTCAGCGGCCTGGGTGTGCTGGTCGAACTGGTGGACAACCGTAGCCAGTTGCTGAGCTTCCTCGACTCGGAAATTTCCCAGGCGTTGAGCTACCACTTCAGCAACAACAACATCACGGTTCGTCACAACGAAGAGTACGACCGTGTCGAAGGCCTGGACAACGGTGTGATCCTGCACCTCAAGTCTGGCAAGAAGATCAAGGCCGACGCCTTGCTCTGGTGCAACGGCCGTACCGGCAACACCGACAAGCTGGGCCTGGAAAACATCGGCATCAAGGTCAACAGCCGTGGTCAGATCGAGGTCGACGAGAACTACCGCACCCACTTGCAGAACATCTACGGTGCCGGCGATGTGATCGGCTGGCCGAGCCTGGCCAGTGCCGCCCACGACCAGGGCCGTTCGGCCGCTGGCAGCATCGTCGACAATGGCAGCTGGCGCTTCGTCAACGACGTGCCGACCGGTATCTACACCATTCCGGAGATCAGCTCGATCGGCAAGAACGAGCAGGAGTTGACCCAGGCCAAAGTGCCGTACGAAGTCGGCAAGGCCTTCTTCAAGGGTATGGCGCGTGCGCAGATCGCCGGCGAGCCGCAAGGCATGCTGAAGATCCTGTTCCACCGCGAAACCCTGGAAATCCTCGGCGTGCACTGCTTCGGCTACCAGGCCTCGGAGATCGTCCACATCGGCCAGGCGATCATGGACCAGCCGGGTGAGCGCAATACTTTGAAGTATTTCGTCAACACCACCTTCAACTACCCGACCATGGCCGAAGCCTATCGGGTAGCGGCCTACGACGGCCTCAACCGGCTTTTTTGAGCGGCTCCGGCCGGTGGCCTGAGCCGGCCGGGGAGACCGATTTCAGCGATTCTCGAGGGTGGCGCTGGCCAAACCGGGAAAGTCTGTAATCAGGCTGTCTACGCCGAAGTCGGCGAGCCTGCGCATCAGCGCCGGCTCGTTGACCGTCCACACCGACACGTGCAATCCCTGGCGCTGGGCCTTGAGCAGGCGCTCGGGGGTGCATAGTGTCCAGTTCAATGCCAGCAAGTTGCAGCCATAGTTCTGGGCGACCTTCAGCGGGTCGAGCCAGGCGTATTCGGCGACCAGTCCCCGCGCGATATCCGGCGTCAGCTCAAGGGCTGCACCCAGCACTTCCCGTGAACTTGAAGTAATGGTGATCTTGTCGAGCAGGCCATGCTGCTGGGCCAGTTCGCGAATCGCCAGCACGGTGGTGGCGGCACGGGTGCGCGAGGCGCTCTTGACCTCCAGTTGCCAGTGTTCGAAGTCGCAGTGCTCGAACAGGGTTTGAAGGCGTGGAATGGGGCAGGGCGACACCCAGCCCGGCCCGCCCTTGCGCGCGTCAAAGGTCACCAGGTCCGCAGCGTTTTGCTCGACCACCTTGCCGCGCCGGCCGGTGGTGCGCTTGAGGCTGGGGTCGTGAATGACCATCAGCTCGTTGTCGGCCGACAGGTGCAGGTCCAGTTCGCAGCGTCGTACGCCGTGCTTGAGGCACTGCTGGAAGCTGGTCAGGGTGTTCTCGGGGGCTTCGCCCTTGGCGCCACGGTGGCCGTAAATCTGGGTCACGTTTGTTCCTTCAAGAAAAGAGTGAAGCGCTAGGAGGCGTTGGAGGTGTTCTGTTCCAGCGCCTGGCGTCGTTGTTGGGCTTGTCGTTGCAGGATGTAGCGGGCCAGCAACTGGCGCTGGGCATCGGTGATGTCGACGAACTCGGTGCCGATGGCATGCTGGCCATCGGCCTCGCGGTCGCAATGGGTTACCCGGGCACGCAGTAGCAGGCCCAGGGCCTGGGGCATCAGCACCATCTTTATCGCCACCCGGCTGCCGGCGGCAATCGGTTGCTGCTGGTGGAACTCGAGGCCACCTTCGGACAGCACCACCGGCTGCGGCGCGCTGAGCTGGCCGAGCAGGGTCTGGGCGACGACGGCGCTGAGCAGGTCGATGCGCTTGTTCTGGGCTTTCAGGAAGGCAGCCAGCACGCGATCCTTGTCGCTGAGCTGGCGCAGCAGGTGCTGGGATTCGAACTCGCTCAGGTGCAATTCACTGAGCAGGTTGAACAGCGGGGAATCATCTTGCAACAAGTCTGAGCCAAGGGCTTCGGCTGCGCTCAGCGGGCTAATTTCCAGTGCGATCCTATCGTCGATACGGTAGTATTCGCGGCGATCTTCTTCATCTAATGTCGACATGGCGAACCCATGGTAGCGGCGGTGGTCTGAGTGTAAAGCTGCTATTCAAGCCCCGCCACAAGGACGTTCCTCTTTCATCCGAACAAGCCCCGACATGTTCAGACCTCTCTTCGTATTCATCGGTACGCGTTACACCCGTGCCAAGCGTCGCAACCATTTCGTCTCGTTCATTTCCCTGACTTCGATGATCGGCCTCGCCCTGGGCGTGGTGGTGATGATCGTGGTGCTGTCGGTCATGAACGGTTTCGATCATGAAATGCGCACCCGGGTATTGGGCATGGTGCCCCATGCCACCCTCGAAACCGGCCAGCCGATCAACAACTGGCCCGCCCTTGCCAGTCAAGTAAAGCAGAACCCGCGGGTTGTGGCGGTAGCGCCGTTCACCCAGATGCAGGGCCTGCTCACCCATGAGGGCAAGGTGCAGAAGGTGCTGCTCAATGGCGTCGATCCGGCCCAGGAACGGCAGGTGTCGATCATCGACAACTTCATTCGTGAAGGTAAGCTCGATGACCTGGCCCCGGGCGAGTTCGGCATCATGATCGGCGACAAGGCGGCGACCAAGCTGGGCGTCGGCATCGGCGACAAGCTGACCTTCGTCGCCCCCGAGGTCACCGTGACTCCCGCCGGGATGTTCCCGCGCATGAAGCGCTTCACCGTGGTCGGCATCTTCCACGTCGGCGCCGGCGAGATCGACGGCTACCTGGGCCTGACCAACCTGTCGGACCTGTCGCGCCTGCACCGCTGGAAGGCCGACCAGGTCCAGGGCCTGCGCCTGAAGTTCGACGACCTGTTCCAGGCCCCGCGCACCGCCTGGGACATCGCCCAGAAGCTGGGCGACCAGGAGTTCTACGCCCGCGACTGGACCCGCACCCACGGCAACCTGTACCAGGCGATCCGCATGGAGAAGGCCATGATCGGCCTGCTGCTGTTGCTGATCGTGGCGGTGGCGGCGTTCAACATCATTTCCACCCTGGTGATGGTGGTCAACGACAAGAAGGGCGACATCGCCATCCTGCGCACCCTGGGTTCGACACCGGGGCAGATCATGGCCATCTTCATGGTCCAGGGCACGGTAATCGGCGTGGTCGGCACCCTGATCGGCGCGCTGGTCGGCATCCTCGCCGCGCTCAATGTCAGTGCCGCGATCGCCGGGCTCGAAACCCTGATCGGCCACAAGTTCCTCAATGCCGACGTCTACTTCATCGACTACCTGCCGTCGCGGATCATGGCCGAAGACGTGTGGATGGTCTGCGGTGCGGCATTGGTCCTGAGTTTCCTCGCCACCCTGTATCCGGCCTGGCGTGCGGCACGCACCCAGCCTGCGGAGGCGCTACGTTATGAGTGAGTTGGGCATGAGTGATAAAGCAGTGCTGAGTTGCCGCAACCTGGGCAAGTCCTACGAGGAAGGCCCGGAGTCGGTGCAGGTGTTGTCCGGCCTGCAGCTGGAGCTGCACGCCGGTGAGCGGGTGGCGATCGTCGGCAGTTCCGGTTCGGGCAAGAGTACCTTGCTCAACCTGTTGGGCGGCCTCGACACGCCAAGCCAGGGCAGTGTCTGGCTGGCCGGCGAAGAGCTCTCGGCCCTCGGCGAGCGTGCCCGCGGCCTGCTGCGCAACCGCGCCCTGGGCTTCGTCTACCAGTTCCACCACCTGCTGCCGGAGTTCACGGCCCTGGAGAACGTGTGCATGCCGCTGCTGATCGGCCGCACCGCGATCCCGGAGGCGCGCGAGCGTGCCGAAGCCCTGCTCAAGCGCGTGGGCCTGGGCCATCGCCTCACCCACAAGCCGGCCGAACTGTCCGGTGGCGAGCGCCAGCGTGTGGCCATCGCCCGGGCCCTGGTCAACCGTCCGGGGCTGGTGATGCTCGACGAGCCGACCGGCAACCTCGATCACCACACCGCCCAGGGCATCCAGGACCTGATGCGCGAGCTCAGCAGTTCGTCGCAGACCGCCTTCCTGGTGGTGACCCACGACCTCAACCTGGCGCGCCAGATGGACCGCGTGCTGCGCCTGGAGGATGGGCACCTGGTGCCGATCTGACCTGGCCGTGCAGCGTGCCCGCAGGTTCTGCCGGGCACCTTGTTCCTTTTTTTTACCTGGGTGCTTCCGTTCATGTTCAGACCCTTGTCTATTTTCATCGGCGCGCGCTACACCCGCGCCAAGCGCCGCAACCATTTCATCTCGTTCATCTCCATGACCTCGATGATCGGCCTGTCCCTGGGCGTGCTGGCGATGATCGTGGTGTTGTCGGTGATGAACGGCTTCCAGCGCGAAATGAGCGCGCGGATTCTCGGCATGGTGCCCCACGCCAGCATCCTCGGCGTGCAGCCGCTGGACGCCTGGCAGCCGGTGGCCGATGCCGCGCTGAAGAACCCCAGGGTGATCGCCGCGGCGCCCCTGACCGAAATGGAGGGCATGCTGTCGTACAAGGGGGCGATGCAGCCGATCCAGGTCAGTGGTATCGACCCGGCCCAGGAAGGCAAGGTCTCCATCGTTGGCCAGCACATTGTCCAGGGCAGCCTGCAGGGGCTGCAGCCGGGCGAATACGGTGTGGTGATCGGTGAGATCACGGCCCGGCGCTTTCGCCTGAACGTCGGCGACAAGCTGACCCTGATCGTGCCGGAAGTCAGCAGCGCCCCGGGCGGTATCACCCCGCGCATGCAGCGCCTGAACGTGGTCGGGGTGTTCAAGGTCGGTGCCGAGCTGGATGGCTCCATGGCCTATATCCACATGGCCGATGCCGCGCAGATGCAGCGCTGGCAGCCGAACCAGGTGCAGGGCGTGCGCCTCAAGCTCAAGGACCTGTACGAAGCGCCACAAGTGTCCAAGGCCATTGCCGCCAGCCTGGGTGGCGAGTACCGCGCCGATGACTGGTCGCACACCCAGGGCAGCCTGTTCAGTGCCATGAAAATGGAAAAGACCATGATCGGCCTGTTGCTGCTGATGATCATTGCCGTGGCGGCGTTCAACATCATTGCCACGCTGATCATGGTGGTCAACGACAAGGGGGCGGACATCGCCATCCTGCGCACCATCGGCGCGACCCCGGCGCAGATCATGGGCACCTTCATGGTCCAGGGCACCCTGATCGGCATCGTCGGCACCTTGATCGGTGGCGTGCTCGGGGTGATTGCCGCGCTCAATGTCAGCCAGATCGTCGGCTGGCTGGAGCGGGTCAGCGGGCAGCATATCTTCACGTCCGACGTGTACTTCATCAGCAGCCTGCCGTCGGAGTTGCAGTGGGGCGATGTGGCGCTGATCTGCAGCGCCGGCCTGGTGATGAGTTTTCTGGCTACCTTGTACCCGGCGTGGCGGGCTTCGCAGGTGGAGCCGGCGTACGCCTTGCGTTACGAGTGATGTTCTTCGCGGGGCAAGCCCGCTCCTACGGGAACTGTAGGAGCGGGCTTGCCCCGCGATAGGCCTCACACCCTCGGCAAGTCGATCACAAACCGCGTCCAGCCCCCGGACGACTCGGCCGCAATGCTGCCCCCATGGGCTTGCACGATGGACCGGGTGATCGCTAGCCCCAACCCCGCATGCTCACTGCTGCCTTCGCGCCGCGCCGGGTCGGCCCGGTAGAAACGGTCGAACAGTTTTGGCAGCAGCGCCGCATCGATCGGTGCACCACGGTTGGCAACCTGTAGCCGTACCCGTCCTTCGGGTTTTTCAATGCTTACCCGGATCTCACCACCGGTCGGGGTAAAACGCAGCGCATTGTCCAGCAGGTTGGACAGGGCCCGGCGCAGCATATTGCGGTCACCGTCCAGGCTGGCCTGGCCCTCGCGGCGCAGCAACACCCCGGCTTCCTCGGCCAGCGGCCCGTAGTATTCGAGCAGGGCGTCGGTCTCGTCTTCAAGCGCCAGCTGCTGGCGGCTGGGCATCAGCAGGCCGTGGTCGGCCTTGGCCAGGTAGAGCATGTCGTTGACCAGTTGCGCCATCCACTGCAGCTCCTCGAGGTTGCTGTGCAGGGCTTCGCGGTACTCATCCAGCTCGCGCGGGCGGGTGAGGGTGACCTGGGTGTGGGTAAGCAGGTTCGACAGTGGCGTGCGCAATTCATGGGCGATGTCGGCGGAGAAGGCCGACAGGCGCTGGAAGGCATCGTCCAGGCGCTCCAGCATGGCGTTGACGGTTTGCGCCAGCTCCGCCAGTTCCACCGGCATCTGCGCTTCGGGCAGGCGCGTGGTCAGCGAGCGCGCCGACACCTGCGAAGCCACCTCGCCCATCTGCCGCAAGGGCCGCAAGCCGCTGCGCGCGGCCCAGGCACCGAGCAGGGCGGTGGCCAGGGCCGAGAGGCCGACGGTCAGCCAGATCAGTTGCTGCATGCGCTGGAGAAAGTGCTGGTGGTGGGTGATGTCGAGGAACAGGGTCAACTGCGCGGACTGTCGATCGCCATCGTCGAGGTTGACGCACAGGCTGCGATAATCGCTGCTGGTGCTGTGCAGGGTGCTCAGGCCGGGTACCTGCGGCGACTCGGGCAGGCCGGCCTGGCTGTCGAACCAGATCTTCCCGTCGCTGCCACGGATGCGCACGGCGAGGTCGGCCTGGTGGCTCAGTTCGGTTTGCAGCGCGGGCAGGCGCGGGGCGAGGCTGGCCGGGTCGTGCACGCCGTCGAGCATTTGCCGCAGCAGCGACAGGCGACTGTTGAGCAGTTGCTGGTCCAGCTCGATGAAATGGCGCTCGCTGGCGCTGCTGAACAGCACACCCGCCATCAGCGACACCGCCGCCGTACAGGCGGCAAACAGCAGTGCCAGGCGGCTGCCCAGGGATAACCGGCGCATCAGGCCGAACGCTCTTCGAGCACGTAGCCCATGCCGCGTACGGTGTGGATCAGTTTGTACTCATGGCCATCGTCGATCTTCAGGCGCAAGCGGCGGATCGCCACTTCGATGACGTTGGTGTCGCTGTCGAAGTTCATGTCCCAGACCTGCGAGGCAATCAGCGACTTGGGCAACACCTCGCCCTGGCGGCGCAGCAGCAGTTCGAGCAGGGCGAACTCCTTGGCGGTCAGGTCGATGCGCTGGCCGCTGCGTTCGACCCGGCGACGGATCAGGTCCAGACGCAGGTCGGCCAGGCCCAGGCTGGTTTCCTGGGCCGGGCTGCTGCCGCGGCGCAACAGGCTGCGTACCCGGGCCAGCAATTCGGAAAAGGCAAAGGGCTTGACCAGGTAGTCGTCGGCGCCCAGCTCCAGGCCATGCACGCGGTCTTCCACGGCATCGCGAGCCGTGAGGAACAGCACCGGAATCTCAAGGCCGGCGGCGCGCACGGCCTGGAGAATCTGCCAGCCATCACGGCCGGGCAGCATCACATCGAGGATCAACAGGTCGTAGTCGCCGGTCAGGGCCAGGTGCTGGCCGGTATTGCCGTCGGCGGCCAGTTCCGTGGCAAAGCCTGCTTCACTGAGGCCCTGGCACAGGTAGTGGCCGGTCTTGGTCTGGTCTTCGACGATCAACAGTTTCATTGCAGGGCTCTTGGGCAGGTAATGCCTGGGGTTATACCGTGTCGGGCGTGCCGGGTGGCCAAGCTGACAAAGTTGTAATCTTTTTGTCAGGTCGCTGCCAGCGCCGGTTTTCTACAGTGAAGCCTGAATCGTCGCAACCCTGGAGTGGGCCTGACATGAAACACCTCTTTATTGCCGGCGCCCTGGGGCTGTTCAGCCTGCCTTCGCTGGCGTCCCCTGCGCATTCGTTCGCCTTCGGTGAACCGGCGGCCGCGGCCAAGGCCGACCGTACCGTGGAAATCGTCATGGGCGACATGTACTACGAACCGCGCAGCCTGCAGGTCAAGGCCGGTGAAACCGTGCGCTTCGTGCTAGTCAACAAGGGTGCGGTGGTGCACGAGTTCAGCCTGGGCGATGCGGTCATGCATGCCAGGCATCAAAAGGAAATGATCGCCATGCAGGGCCAGATGGACCATGCGGCCATGGGCCACGGCGGCATGCAGCATGGGGCGGGCATGAAGCACGACGATCCCAACACGGTGATGGTCGAGCCGGGCAAGCGCGCCGAACTGACCTGGACCTTTAGCCAGTCCGCCCCCATCGAATTTGCCTGCAACGTCCCGGGCCATTACCAGGTCGGCATGGTCGGCAAGCTGACAATCGGCCAATAACAGGCCCAACGCAGGGCTCAAACCCGATAAACTAGGCGCATTTCGTCCTTCAGGTTTGAGCCATGCATCCCGCCGCCGAACACTCCCCGCTGGGCAAGTCCAGCGAATACATCGCCACTTACACGCCATCGCTGCTGTTCCCCATCCCGCGTGCGGCCAAATGGGCCGAACTGGGTGTCAGCGCCCAGACCCTGCCGTGGCAGGGGGTGGATTTCTGGAACTGCTTCGAGCTGTCCTGGCTGCTGCCATCGGGCAAGCCGGTGGTGGCCATCGGTGAATTCGCAATCCCGGCCGATTCGCCGAACATCATCGAATCCAAGTCGTTCAAGCTGTACCTGAACTCCCTGAACCAGACCGAGTTCGAATCGTCCGCTGCCGTGCAGGCGTGTCTGGAAAAAGACCTGTCGGCCGCGGCCGGCAAGCCGGTGGCGGTGCAGATCCGCAGCCTGGCCGAGGTTGAAGGGCAGGGCGTGGTGGCCTTGCCGGGTGTGTGCATCGACGACCTGGACGTGAGCATCAGCAACTACGAGCAGCCCCAGCCGGAGTTGCTGCGTTGCGACAGCAGCCGCATCGTCGAAGAAACCCTGCACAGCCACCTGCTCAAGTCCAACTGCCCGGTGACCGGCCAGCCGGACTGGGGCAGCGTCACCGTGCACTACCGCGGCGCGGCGCTGGATCATACAAGCCTGCTGACCTACCTGATCAGCTTCCGCCAGCATGCCGACTTCCACGAGCAGTGCGTGGAGCGAATCTACCTGGACCTCAAGCGCCTGCTCAACCCCGAGTTCCTGACCGTCTATGCACGTTATGTGCGCCGTGGCGGGCTGGACATCAACCCGTACCGCAGCACCGAGACCGTGACTTTGCAGAACCTGCGACTGGTTCGTCAGTAACGAGCCGTTTGTAGGAGCGGGCTTGCCCCGCGATGGTATGTGACTGACCGCACGCGATCGCGGGGCAAGCCCGCTCCCACCAACCGCCGCCTCACAGCAGCGGTCAGGGGCTTCAGATGCCCATGCTCTGCAGGCTCTGGACTATGTTGCGCAAGGTGGCAGTCAAGCCTGGGTGATCGACTTCGAACCGCTCCACGGCAAGGTTTACGCCATCGACCAGGTTGTTGTCCGGGGTCACGGCCTCCAGTTCGATCTTGGCCTCGATTTGCTGCATCAGTTCGTGCAGGTGCTCGCGCTCTTCTTCCGAGAGCGGTGGGTTCTGCTCCAGTTGCTCGCGCAGGGCGTCGAGTTGCTCTTGCAGTTCGCGGGCAGGCATGGGTGGTCTCCCTCTATGAATAGGCACAGTCATGGACCCCGGCAGCAGGCGAAAGGTCCATACCTCGTCTTCTAGAGTAATCCACCGCACGGCGCTTTGCATGACCGGGATCAACGGCCCTGTGTCAGGGTTTTTCACCTTTCAGGCGGCGCTGTGCGATGTCGGCCAGGCAATCGCTCAACGACTCCAGATGATCGATCACCGAGTGCACGCCCAGGGCGAACAGTTGCAGGGTGGCCTTGCCACGCTTGCGTTCCTGCTCCTGCGGGCTGAGTGCCTGCCACTGCTGGCTGTCGACCCCGCACAACGAGCCGCAGGTGGCCAGGCCGATGGTCCACAGGCCCGCATTGAGGCCTGATTGCAGCAGGCGCGGCTCACCACTGACCAGCACGCAACCGTCGAGACTTTGGGTGTTGAGGGCCATCAAGGCCTGCCAGCAGGCGTCTGGCGCCGGCCAGGGCGTGGCGCTGCCATGCAGGGCCTTCAGCCAGCCGGGCAGGGGGCTTGCCAGGTGTTCGGCATCGGCGCTGGACACCTCGTCCAGCCAGGCGCAGGGCACCTGCTGGCGGTGCAACCATTCGAGGGCCTGCAAGGCGCCGGGCGTGGGTTGAGCAGCGTGCGGGTTGGCACCGGCTTCGACCAGGCAGCCACGCAGGCCGAACAGCAGGGCGGTGAGGGCGGGCGAGTCTGGCATGGCAACGTCCCTGAAAAATAACCTGCAGGCTACACTCGGCGTGTGACGGTCTGATTACGCGGCCAGGCAACAGATGTTCACAAATTAGTTACCTCATTTGTGTCAGGCTGCGTCTAAACGGAAGACCCTTTATACTTGTTTCCTTTTTTGGCGAGCAGGCGCACAGCACCTGCCGCAGTGACTGTCGAGGAGTAACTCTATGCGTAGGAACGGAGCAGGCGTGATCGATCGGATGACCCGGGCCTGTGTCTGCGCCAGCCTGTTGCTGGCACCCCTGGGTGCAGCCCAGGCGGCCACCGAGGACGATCCCTGGGAAAGCATCAACCGGCCGATCTTCCGCTTCAATGACACGGTCGATACCTACGCGCTCAAGCCGCTGGCCAAGGGATACCAGGCGGTTACCCCGCAGTTCCTCGAAGACGGCATTCACAACATGTTCCTCAACATCGGTGATGTCACCAACCTGGCGAATAATATCCTGCAGCTCAAGCCCCACGCGGCGGGTGTCGATACGGCGCGGTTGATCGTCAACACCACCTTCGGCCTGGCCGGTTTCTTCGACGTCGGCACCAAGATGGGCTTGCAGCGCAACGACGAAGACTTCGGTCAGACCCTGGGTTACTGGGGTGTAGGCAGTGGTCCTTACGTGATGCTGCCGCTGCTCGGCCCGAGCACCGTGCGCGACGCCTTCGCCAAGTACCCCGATACCTATACCGAACCCTACCGTTACATCGACCATGTGCCGACCCGCAACACAGCGCTCGCCGTGGATGTGGTCGATACCCGCGCCAACCTGCTGTCGAGCGAGAAGCTGATCACCGGCGACAAGTACGTGTTCATTCGCAACGCCTACCTGCAGAACCGCGAGTTCAAGGTCAAGGATGGCGAAGTCAAAGACGACTTCTGATCGTTGCTGGTGAAAAAGGCGGCCTGCGGGCCGCTTTTTTCTTACCTGCAACATTCCATTAGGTAGCTGCCAAAGGGGTTTTTATAACTCCCGGTGCTTTAGCCTGCAAACAGCAACCGCGAGCATCGGCCTACCCTTGAAACGCCTGGCGGATGGGAGTACCGTCTGCGCCTTACAGGGCACCTCTGCTGGTTGCCGGACAACCTGTCTTGTCCTACAACTCATAGTAGAGTGGCTAGAAGCGAATCCAGTACGCGTGCTCACGCCTTGTCGAGCCGCCTACGCCAACCTAATTCTGGCGCCGTTTGCCCACATGCAGAAAAACAGTGCAACGCTGCTGATAATCGATGACGACGACGTCGTACGTGCGAGTCTCGCTGCTTACCTTGAAGACAGTGGTTTCAATGTCCTGCAGGCAAGTAACGGCCTGCAGGGCCTTCAGGTCTTCGAACAGGAAAAGCCTGACCTTGTGATCTGCGATCTGCGCATGCCGCAAATGGGCGGCCTGGAGCTGATTCGCCAGGTGACCGAGCGCGCCCCCGAATTGCCGGTGATCGTGGTGTCCGGTGCCGGGGTGATGAACGATGCGGTGGAAGCGTTGCGCCTGGGCGCGGCCGATTATCTGATCAAGCCGCTGGAAGACCTCGCGGTGCTGGAGCACTCGGTGCGCCGGGCACTGGATAGGGCCTACCTGGTGCTGGAAAACCAGCGTTACCGGGAAAAGCTCGAAACCGCCAACCGCGAACTGGAAGCCAGCCTGCACCTGCTCCAGGAAGACCAGACCGCCGGGCGCCAGGTGCAGATGAACATGCTGCCGGAAAGTCCCTGGGTGGCCGACGACCTGTCGTTCGAGCACCAGATCATTCCGTCGCTGTACTTGTCGGGCGACTTTGCCGACTATTTCCGGGTCGACGAGCGTCGTGTGGCGTTCTACCTGGCAGACGTTTCCGGTCACGGCGCCTCTTCGGCGTTCGTCACCGTGCTGTTGAAATTCATGACCACCCGCCTGCTGTTCGAATTCAAGCGCGGTGGCAAGCTACGTGAGTTCAAGCCGTCGGAAGTGCTCGGGCACATCAACCGCGGCCTGATCAACTGCAAGCTGGGCAAGCATGTGACCATGGTCGGCGGTGTGATCGACGAAGACACCGGTCTCATGACCTACAGCATCGGCGGTCACCTGCCGTTGCCGGTCCTCTATACCCCGGGCCAGAGCCGTTACCTGGAAGGCCGCGGGCTGCCGGTCGGACTGTTCGAAGAAGCGACCTACCAGGACCACGTCCTGGAGCTGCCGCCCCAGTTCAGCCTGACCTTGCTCTCTGATGGCATTCTGGACCTTTTGCCCGGGGACACACTCAAAGATAAAGAAGCGGCCCTGCCTGAAATCATCAAGGCCGCAGGGGGTAGCCTGGATGGGCTGCGCCAACGATTCGGATTGGCTACGCTTGGGGAGATGCCGGATGATATCGCCCTATTGGTGTTGAGCAGGAACCTTCAATGAGTACGGGAAGAATCCAGTTCGCCGAGCAGAGCGGCACGTTCGTTCTGAAGTTTGTCGGTGAAGTGCGCCTGACGCTGTGTTCGGCGCTGGATGCGACTATTGAAAAGATCTTTACGGCGCTGAATTTCTCGGCGATCGTCATCGATCTGACTGAGACCGAAAGCATCGACAGCACCACCCTGGGCTTGCTGGCCAAGCTCTCGATCCTGTCGCGGCAGAAGGTCGGCCTGTTGCCGACCGTGGTGACTACCAACCCGGACATTTCCCGGTTGCTGCAGTCCATGGGCTTCGACCAGGTGTTCAACATCGTCGATCGGCCGATCCCGTGCCCTGAGTGCCTGACCGACCTGCCGTCCCAGGACCAGAACGAGGACGTGGTGCGTTCCAAGGTACTCGAAGCGCACAAGATCCTCATGGGCCTGAACGACTCCAACCGCGAAGCCTTCCACGACCTGGTCAACGCCCTCGAGCGCACCTGACGGATAAGCCATGCGGGGCTCCCGCATGGGCTGCTTGTTGCAATATTTTCAATATATCGTTGCGTATTCGCACTCTGGCTGAATTCAATCTGGAAGTAGTTCCTGTTTGTGTGTCGGGATAAATCTTACATATTCCGAGGTGCGGCATATCCAGGTTGTTGCTATTCTCGCCACGAACTTTAAGTTTAGTGGAGTGTGACATCATGGATGATAATGTTATGCAGGCCGAAACTGACGCAGTTGGATTTATGTTATCCAGGCTTTCCGGTCTGTGGAAAAGTCGCGCAGCAGTGAACGCGGGTTTGTGTGATTTTTCTGTGCTAGAGTTTGACGCATCTCGAAGTGATTTTAGCGAGCAGCTGTTGCCGTTCAAGAATCATCAGGCGTGGAAAGACGCTGATGTAGAAATTAAATCCAAGTGTCTTTCTTATGCATGGATAATCTACAATCTAAAAACTATCTATATAGAAACCAATGTGGTGGCACCTGCCTGTGAGGATATTATAAAGGCGCCACCTGCCAGCTCCTGTAATCGGGCCGTTTTACAATCAGTCATGGTTGAATCGTTGCTTGATGAAGCGTTGCATACAAAAATGTCGGTTGATGCCTGCAATTACATTTACGCAATGCGTGGTATAGAGTTCCTGGATTTTACGGATTTCAATCTGGTGGCTTGGAGAAATGCGCTGCTTGCTACCTGCAGTGCCGAGTGGGAGCGGCGCCTGACGCGCTTCGGTATAGCCTGTGCCAGCGAAACACTCATCACCGACTATCTGAAGGTGATGGCAGAAGATTCAAGCATACAAAAGATTTGCCACGAAGTGACGAGTACCCATGCCAGGGATGAGTGGAGTCACTCCAGTGTATTCAGTTTTGCCGCAAGTGATATTCTAAGAGGTCTTTCCGAGCGGGAGCGTGCCTATTTCAAGTCGGTAGTATTGAAGACGGTAGATATGTTCGCCAACAATGAGCTCGGGGCATGGAAAGCAGCATTTTCGATAGTAGGGCTTCCAGGTGCGGACGCTATCCTTCATGATACGGGGGACAACAATGAAGTCGGAGTTTATGTCGAGTCGGTCGAGAAGCTGATTGATCGAGTCGGTTTGAATTCGCCGGCTGTGGTGCGTAGCCAGGCTTTCAACTCCGCAATGGGTTGAACTTATGAGCCAATCAGTGCAAGTTAGTTGTGTCTCTGTTGTGGGTGAAACGAAGTCAGTCAAGGTGTTTCGTTTCAGAGTATTGGGCGCGATTTTTGAATCGGCGGAGTACAAGGCTGGGCGCTATGTGTCGTTGGGCTTCTCTGGTGTAAATGGTTCGCCTCAGGAGCGCTGTTATTCCATTATCCGGGTTGTTCCACCGAATCAATTTGAAGTTGCGATTCAGGAGAGTGGTCGTCAGCAAGTTGCGGATCGGTTGTTTAATACCCTGGCGGTTGGCGACTTGCTCAGCAGTCAGGTGCCTGCTGGCGATATTACTGTTGAGCGACTCTTGTCCTGCAAACAGGTGCTGATGCTTGCCGGTGGTATTGGGGTGACACTGCCCATCGGTCTTCTGCGAGCGTTGGATAGCCATTACCAGAAGCTTGGTTACGCTCCATCGGTAAGGCTGGTGTGGTGTGTTCCCAGCCTTTCGGATGCGCCTTTTGTTGTCGAGTTGTTGGCCCTCGAGGCTTCTTCGCCCTGGCTTTCCGTCGACCTGTACTTGACCAGAAGCCTTCGGTCCGGCGTATGCGAACCTTTCCATCAGGGGCGACCTTCAGCCGCGACCTTTGATTGCCTGCCGACTCCGGATGCTGTGGTCATTTGCGGCAGTCAATCCTTTGCCAGGTCGATGCAGGAAAGAGTTCGAAAGTTTCCGCAGAGTGAAGTCATGATCGAGGCTTTTTCCTCAGCATCGGTTTCATTGAAAAACATTGGCGGGACCGAAGCGGCAACCAGGTACCTTCAGGTTCAGGGGGTTGCCGAACTGATCGCGTTGCGTCCTGGCAAGAGCCTTCTTGAGCATCTTCTGGAGTCCGATATATCGGTGCCTCACCAGTGCCGATCCGGAATCTGTGGCAGTTGCCGGATCAAGATGATCCGGGGTACGTGCCAGCTTGAGGCAGATTTCGCGCTTGGCGAGGCAGAACGGGCGGCAGGTTACGTCCTTGCCTGCTGTGCTTTTCCCGCAGACGAGTCGGTGACGGTCGCGGTTAACCAGTTCGGTTCGAACAACTGAATGACAAAAGGGTGATCAATGAAAACGTTGTTGGTGTTGCGCCATATTCATTTCGAGGATCTGGGTTATCTGGAGCCGGTTCTGGTTGAGCTGGGGTACAGCATTCATTACCTGGATGTCTGCACCATGTCCTTCGCTGCAATTGATGAACAGAAAGCCGATCTGGTTGTTATCCTGGGAGGGCCAATTGGGGCTTATGAAGAGGTGAGTTATCCGTTCCTGACTGAGGAGCTGGAACTGATCCGTCGACGATTGAAATCGGGCAGACCTCTGCTTGGAATATGCCTGGGCGCCCAGCTGATCGCTCGTGCGTTAGGGGCGAAGGTCTACCCGATGCCGGGCAAGGAGATCGGTTTCGGAAAGCTAAGCCTGACCGCCTCAGGTCAAGAGTCGGTGCTTGCTCGGTTGAATGACGTGCCGGTGCTGCATTGGCATGGAGATCAGTTCGATATTCCTGAGCAGGCGCAGCGATTGGCTGAGACTGATTTGTGTGGCAATCAGGCTTTTTCCTTGGGCAATAACCTGCTTGCCCTGCAGTTTCACCTGGAAGCCGATAGCGGGCGGATCGAGCAATGGCTTGTGGGGCATGCCGCTGAACTTGCAGCGCAAGGCATTGACCCAACTGATCTAAGACTGCAGGCGTCCCAAATGGGTGACCAGTTGGAGCAAGCCTGTCGACGAGTCATTGAGGACTGGGTTAAACAGCTCAATTGAGTCATCCATTCTGCTTGGCCGTCTTCCCTGGCTATTGCACCTGGCGTGGCGGAAATTCCGTAGCTGCCGTACCGTCGGCGTTAAGCTGGTAAATCCGCTGCGGCTGTCCCTGTTCATTGAAAAGCACCTGGCCAAGGCCAGCGCTGTTCCACAGCCGCTCGCCAGCTTTGCTGTGGCTGGGGGTGCGCGGAATCACTTCCATCTGCCGGCGCTTGGTGAACCAGTTCAAGGGTGAGCGGGGCGAATACAGCCAGCGGTTGAGGCTGTCGAAGGTATCCAGCAGGCGCCGAGGAAACTGGTTCTTGATGCCGCTGCTGGTGATCTGCCACAGGTGCGGGCTGCGTTGGCGATGGCGGATCAGCACTTCGTAGACAAAGGAGTAATGCACGTCGCCCGAGAGGATCACGTAATGCCCCGGCGTGCGCGAGTGCCGGAAGATGTTGAGGATGACCTGGGCGGCGCCGCGATGGGCCATCCAGTTCTCGGCATCGACCAGCAGCGGGTAGCCCAGCCAGCTGAACACCCGTTGCACGCTTTCGATCAGCTTGACCCCGAAGATCGGCGCCGGCGACACGATGATGGCCGAAGGATGGTCGAGCAGGGCCTGTTGCAGTTCGCACAGGGCCTCCCAGTCGAGCAGGCCGGAGGGCTTGGCCAGGTTGCTCTCACTGCGCCAGCGGCGAGTGCGGGTGTCGAGCACCAGTAGGGGAGGATTGCTGGGCAGCACGAACTGCCAGCCCTGAAACCGTAGCGCTGCCTCGATCAGTGCGTCCTGGTCGGGTGCGTCCAGGCAGGGGGCGTCGAGTGCGCTCTGGCACAACGCCTGGCACTGGAGCACCAGTTCGCGGCAGGCATCCGGGTCATTGCCCCAGCCCTGGCACAGCAGATAGCCGAGCAGGGCGTTGCCGATGATGCGCCTGGAAAACGGATGTCCATAGGCGGTCTGTTCCCATTGCGCCGACAGGTTCCAGTCATCGGTGATGTCGTGATCGTCGAAGATCATCAGGCTCGGCAGGTGCGCCAGTACCCTGGCCACGCCCTCCAGGCCGCTGACGAAGCCATCGATCAACTGTTGTTCCTGCCGGTAGCGTGCCTGTCGCTGGTCGGTCAGCCCCGAAGGCATCTGTGGCGCGATCAGGCGCCAGGGCACCGGCGACCAGACCAGCAGGTACATGGCCATGACCTCGGCGAAGGTCACCAGGTGGTTGTCGGCATTGCTGCTGGTGAAGATAGGCTTGCGCGCGCCACCGAAAAAGCGCTCGCGCAGGGTTTCATTGCTCTGAAGGGCTGGCAGCAGGTCGGCGCGGTGGTAATAGCTGGCAGGGTGCTGGTAGAGCGCACTGGCGGACTCGACCACCGCACCTTGCAACTGTTCGTCGAACAACCCCAGGCGCTCGATCAGCGCATGGATGGCGCGCAGCATGGGCCCGGCGACATCGTCGGCGTAGACCTGGTCGCCACTCATCATCAACAGGGCAGGGCGCGTCGCTGGGTCGCTGCACTGCATCAGCAGCCGATCGGCGCACAGCAAGCCATCGGCGGCCGGGTGGTGCGGCTTGCGGCAGGAGCCGTGGAGTACCTGTCCAAGGCGCGAATGCAGGACGAAGTTTGCCTGTCGGGCGCCAGGGTAGAGCAGGTGCGGGGCCCACTGGGCGATGCCTTGCGCGCCTTCGGCGGTTTGCAGGATCAGGTCGTAGTCGATCTGTACGTCGCAGGGCAGCGGGCCGTCGAGGGCGATGTCGAGCAGATGGACGAAGGCCTGGCGGCCGACGGGGACGATGGTGCAGTCGATTGTCGCAGTGATGCCTGCACAGCTCAGCTCAAGTGCTGGCTGCAGGGGCTGTGAAGCCACCAACCAGAACACCATCCGTTGTGATTCAAGACGGCGCAGCACAGGGCCGGCCAGTACTGCGGGTAGCGCGGAAGATTCAGACATCAACATCTCTGAAAGCAAGATCGAAAGCATCGCGGGTGAAGCCCCCGCCAACACCCGGAGGGGCGGGCGTGGCCCCCCGTGGGGGGTTTTCATATTGGCCTGCTAGGACAACGGCCACCCGGTGGGGATGGCGGCCCCCCACGACCCCAGGGCGCGGTCCG
>NZ_JALRNG020000005.1:0-181717 GCF_030272875.2 Pseudomonas sp. BJa5 | reverse complement strand
GGGCAAGCCCGCTCCTACAGGGTGGGAGCGGGCTTGCCCCGCGATGAATTCACCGCATAAAAAAAGCACCCCGAGGGGTGCTTTTTTACTGCCCGATCGAAACTCAGCGCTTGATCGAGGCAGGCAGGTGCGGCTGGATAGCAGTCAGTACGGCCTTGAAGCACTTGGTGTTGCCGGCAACGATGTGGCCCTTCTCGAGGAAGTCGTGGCCGCCGGTGAAGTCGCTCACCAGGCCGCCGGCTTCCTGGATCAGCAGAGTGCCTGCCGCCATGTCCCATTCCGACAGACCCGATTCCCAGAAGGCATCGAAACGACCGGCAGCCACGTAGGCCAGGTCCAGGCTGGCAGCACCGGCGCGGCGGATGCCGGCGGTCTGGCCGACCAGGGCGCGGAACATGCCCAGGTAGTTGTCCAGGTCAGCCATCTGGTTGTCGCGGAACGGGAAGCCGGTACCCAGCAGGGCGCCTTCCAGGCTGGTGCGAGGGCTGACGCGCAGGCGACGGCCGTTCAGCTGGGCGCCACGGCCACGGCTGGCGGTGAATTCTTCCTGGCGGACAGGGTCCAGAACCACGGCGTGCTCAAGGCGGCCACGGTATTTGCAGGCGATGCTGACAGCAAAGTGCGGAACGCCACGCAGGAAGTTGGTGGTGCCGTCCAGCGGATCGATGATCCACTCGTAGTCCTTGCCTTCTTCGCCGCTGCCAGCGTGCAGGCCGGTTTCCTCGCCACGGATGGTGTGGTTCGGGTAGGCCTTGCGCAGGGCATTGATGATGCTTTGCTCGGCAGCACGATCGACTTCCGAGACGTAATCCTTGGCGTCCTTTTCATCAACCTTGATGCTATCCAGGCGCTCGATGGAGCGGAAAATCAATTCACTGGCGCTGCGGGCGGCGCGCAGCGCGATATTCAGCATGGGCTGCATGGACGTTTCACCTGGGTCGTTAAAGAAAGCCGAACATTCTAGCAGAAAACTTTGCGCGAAGAAGTGTGACATTTGCTTTCGTAGCGTAAAGTCGGACGGTTGGGTAAGATTTGCTCCTTCTTTTCCGTGTCTGTGAGCGCCTGCCTTGCTGCAAAATATTCGTGTTGTTCTGGTCAATACCAGCCACCCCGGCAATATCGGCGGCGCTGCGCGTGCCATGAAAAACATGGGCTTGTCGCGCCTGGTGCTGGTCGACCCGCTGGATTTCCCGTCGCCCGAGGCCGATGCCCGTGCCTCCGGTGCCGACGATGTGCTGGCTGGCACCCAGGTGGTGGCCACCCTCGAAGAGGCACTGGTCGGTTGCAACCTGGTGCTCGGCACCAGTGCCCGTGACCGCCGCCTACCCTGGCCGCTGGTCGATCCGCGCGAGTGCGGCACCAAGGTCATCGAGCAGGCCGCCCAGGGCATGGAGATCGCCCTGGTGTTCGGTCGTGAGCATGCGGGCCTGACCAACGAAGAACTGCAGCGCTGTCACTTCCATGTGCACATCCCGTCCAATCCCGACTTCAGCTCGCTGAACCTGGCGGCGGCGGTGCAGGTACTGGCTTATGAGGTGCGCATGGCCTGGCTGGCGGTCGAAGGTCAGGCGCCGAAGGTGCAAAAGCCCGAGGCGGGCAGCGAAGAGCTGGCGACCATGGATGAAATGGAGCTGTTCTACGAGCACCTGGAAAAGACCCTGGTGGAGATCGGCTTCCTCGACCCGCAAAAGCCCAAGCACCTGATGCCGCGCTTGCGCCGGCTCTATGGCCGCAGCGCGGTCAACCGTTCGGAAATGAGTATTTTGCGCGGCATCCTCACGGAAACCCAGAAAGTGGTCCGGGGCGAGCCGCATAAGCGGAAGGATCAATAGATGTTCGAGCGTCTGCGTGAAGATATCCAGAGCGTTTTCCACCGTGACCCGGCGGCGCGCAATGCCTTTGAAGTATTGACCTGCTACCCGGGCATGCACGCCATCTGGCTGCACCGCGGCGCTCATGCCCTGTGGAAGCGCGACTGGAAATGGCTGGCGCGGCTGGTGTCGAACTTCGGCCGCTGGATGACTGGCATCGAGATCCACCCGGGGGCCAAGGTCGGCCGGCGCTTCTTCATCGACCATGGCATGGGTATTGTCATCGGCGAAACCGCCGAGATCGGCGATGACGTCACCCTGTACCAGGGCGTGACCCTGGGCGGTACCAGCTGGAACAAGGGCAAGCGTCACCCGACCCTGGAAGACGGCGTGGTGGTCGGTGCCGGGGCCAAGGTGCTGGGGCCGTTCACGGTCGGTGCCGGGGCCAAGATCGGCTCCAATGCGGTGGTGACCAAGGCGGTGCCGGCAGGCGCTACCGCGGTTGGCATTCCCGGGCGGATCATCGTCAAGACCGACGATGGCGTGGAGGCCCGGCGCAAGGCCATGGCCGAGAAGATCGGCTTCGATGCCTACGGGGTCAGCGAGGACATGCCCGACCCGGTGGCCCGCGCCATCGGTCAGTTGCTCGATCACCTGCAGGCGGTCGACGGGCGCCTGGAGGATATGTGCGGTGCCCTGAAGAACCTCGGCAGTGACTACTGCGCCAAAGAGTTGCCTGCACTGCGCGAAGAGGACTTCGCCGAGATCAAGGATGAGGCGCGCAGCAACTCGCCTGCGCAGTGACAGAAGGGGCGTGCGCAAGCGCCCCTTAGTTTGCTATCATTCGGCCGCCCTCCCGCGGCAAACCCGACTAAAGCACTAGGTCTTATAGTTGACTTAAATGCTCGGGAATAGCATACTCGCTCCCATCCCGTAACCCCGTGGTACCTACTAGCCATGCGACTGACTACAAAAGGCCGATACGCCGTGACCGCCATGCTCGACCTGGCGTTGCACGCGCAGCATGGGCCGGTGTCTCTGGCCGACATTTCCGAACGCCAAGGCATTTCCCTCTCTTATCTGGAGCAGCTGTTTGCAAAGCTGCGCCGTAGCAGCCTGGTTTCCAGTGTGCGCGGCCCTGGCGGCGGCTATCAGCTGTCGCGAAGCATGGAGAGCATTCAGGTCGCCCAGGTCATCGATGCGGTCAACGAATCGGTCGACGCCACACGCTGCCAGGGTTTGGGTGACTGCCACGCTGGCGACACCTGCCTGACCCACCACCTGTGGTGTGACCTGAGTCAGCAGATTCACGAGTTTCTCAGCGGCATCAGCCTGGCTGACCTTGTCACTCGCCGTGAGGTACAAGAAGTCGCCCAGCGCCAGGACCTGCGTCGTATCGCAGGCCGGGCACCGCAGCTGGACAAGATTGAGACGTCCGCCGTCGAATGACCGTTTCGACGCGCGGCGCGACCGCCTGATAGGAGATATTCAATGAAGTTGCCGATTTACCTCGATTACTCCGCGACCACCCCGGTCGATCCACGCGTTGCCCAGAAGATGAGCGACTGCCTGCTGGTCGACGGGAACTTCGGTAACCCGGCGTCGCGCTCCCACGTCTTTGGCTGGAAAGCCGAGGAAGCGGTCGAGAACGCTCGCCGCCAGGTCGCCGACCTGGTCAACGCCGATCCGCGGGAAATTGTCTGGACCAGCGGTGCAACCGAGTCCGACAACCTGGCAATCAAGGGCGTCGCGCACTTCTACGGCACCAAGGGCAAGCACCTGATCACCTCCAAGATCGAGCACAAGGCGGTCCTGGACAGCACGCGCCAGCTGGAGCGTGAAGGCTTCGAAGTCACCTACCTCGAGCCGGGCGCCGATGGCCTGATCACCCCGGCCATGGTTGAAGCTGCCCTGCGTGACGACACCATCCTGGTCTCGATCATGCATGTGAACAATGAAATCGGCACCATCAACGACATCGCTGCCATCGGCGAGCTGACCCGCGCTCGCGGCGTCCTGTTCCACGTCGATGCCGCGCAGTCCACCGGCAAGGTCGAAATCGACCTGCAGGCGCTGAAAGTCGACCTGATGTCGTTCTCCGCGCACAAGACCTACGGTCCTAAAGGCATCGGCGCGCTGTATGTCGGCCGCAAGCCTCGCGTGCGCCTGGAAGCCACCATGCACGGCGGCGGTCACGAGCGCGGCATGCGTTCGGGTACCCTGGCCACCCACCAGATCGTCGGCATGGGTGAAGCCTTCGCCATCGCCAAGGAACTGATGGCCAGCGAGAACGTGCGCATCAAGGCCCTGAGCGACCGCTTCTACAAGCAGGTCGAAGGCCTGGAAGAGCTGTACATCAACGGCAGCATGAGCGCGCGCATCCCGCACAACCTGAACCTGAGCTTCAACTACGTCGAAGGCGAGTCGCTGATCATGGCCCTCAAGGACCTGGCAGTGTCTTCCGGTTCGGCCTGTACCTCGGCCTCGCTGGAACCGTCCTACGTACTGCGCGCCCTGGGCCGCAACGACGAACTGGCTCACAGCTCCATCCGCTTCACCTTCGGTCGCTTCACCACCGAAGAAGAAATCGACTACGCCGCGCAGAAAGTCTGCGAGGCCGTAACCAAGCTGCGCGAACTGTCGCCGCTGTGGGATATGTACAAAGACGGCGTCGACATCTCCAAGATCGAGTGGGCTGCGCACTAAGTAGTCGCCGGCAAGAGCGGCTCTCTGATGAGGAAGGAATTGCACCATGGCTTACAGTGAAAAGGTCATCGACCACTACGAAAACCCGCGTAACGTCGGCAAGATGGATGCCGAAGATCCGGACGTCGGCACCGGCATGGTCGGCGCCCCGGCGTGCGGCGACGTAATGCGCCTGCAAATCAAGGTCAACGAGCAGGGCGTTATCGAAGACGCCAAGTTCAAGACCTACGGCTGTGGTTCGGCCATCGCCTCCAGCTCCCTGGCCACCGAGTGGATGAAGGGCAAGACCCTGGACGAAGCCGAAACCATCAAGAACACCCAGCTGGCCGAAGAACTGGCGTTGCCGCCGGTCAAGATCCACTGCTCGGTGCTCGCCGAGGACGCCATCAAGGCGGCCGTACGCGATTACAAGCAGAAGAAAGGTTTGCTCTAAGTTCGCCTGTTGCAGGTAAGGAGTTTCGATGGCTATCAGCATGACAGAGGCGGCCGCCAACCACGTGCGCCGCTCCCTTGACGGACGCGGCAAAGGCGTTGGCATTCGCCTTGGCGTGCGTACCACCGGCTGCTCGGGCCTGGCCTATGTGCTGGAGTTCGTCGATGAGCTGGCCGATGAAGACCAGGTCTTCGAAAGTCATGGCCAGAAAGTGATCATCGACCCGAAAAGCCTGACGTACCTCGACGGTACCGAACTGGATTTCGTCAAGGAAGGGTTGAACGAAGGCTTCAAGTTCAACAACCCCAACGTGCGCGGTGAGTGTGGCTGCGGCGAAAGCTTCAACGTCTGAGGCTGCGCGTGGGTACTCCTTGTCATTTCGCCCTGTTTGACCTGCAACCTGGCTTCCGCCTGGACCTCGACAAACTGGCCGTTCGCTATCGCGAGCTGGCCCGCGAGGTTCATCCGGATCGCTTCGCCGATGCTTCCGAACGTGAACAGCGCATTGCGCTGGAGCGTTCGGCTGCGTTGAACGAGGCGTACCAGACACTCAAGAGCGCGCCCCGGCGTGCCCGCTACCTGTTGGCGATCGGCGGTCATGAAGTGCCGCAGGAAGTCACCGTCCATGATCCCGAGTTCCTGCTGCAGCAGATGCAATTGCGCGAAGAGCTCGAAGACCTGCAGGACAGTGCCGACCTCGATGGTGTCGCCGTCTTCAAGCGTCGCTTGAAAGTCGCCCAGGAAGCGCTCAACGAGGACTTCGCCGCCTGCTGGAACGATCCTGCCCAGCGCGACCAGGCCGAACGCCTGATGCGCCGCATGCAGTTTCTCGACAAGCTCGCCTATGAAGTGCGCCAGCTGGAAGAGCGCCTCGACGATTAACCCGGCGCTGCCTTTGGCGGCGCCCCTGGTATTCAGATAAGCATGGCCCTACTGCAGATCGCCGAACCCGGTCAGAGCCCTCAACCGCACCAGCGCCGCCTGGCGGTGGGTATCGACCTTGGCACCACCAACTCCCTGGTTGCAGCCCTGCGCAGCGGCCGCAGCGAGCCCCTGCCCGATGCACAGGGCAAGGTCATCCTGCCGTCTGCGGTGCGCTACCACGCCGACCGCATCGACGTCGGCCAGGTCGCACGCGATGCCGCCTCCAGCGACCCGCTCAACACCGTGCTGTCGGTCAAGCGCCTGATGGGTCGTGGCCTGGCTGACGTCAAGCAGTTGGGTGAGCAGTTGCCCTACCGCTTCGTTGGTGGCGAGTCGCACATGCCGTTCATCGACACCGTCCAGGGCGCCAAGAGCCCGGTCGAAGTCTCGGCCGACATCCTCAAGGTGCTGCGCCAGCGTGCCGAAGAAACCCTCGGCGGTGAGCTGGTAGGAGCGGTGATTACCGTGCCGGCCTACTTCGACGACGCCCAGCGCCAGGCCACCAAGGACGCTGCGCGCCTGGCCGGCCTGAATGTGCTGCGCCTGCTCAACGAGCCGACTGCCGCGGCGGTCGCCTATGGCCTGGACCAGAATGCCGAAGGCCTGGTGGCCATCTACGACCTGGGTGGTGGCACGTTCGACATTTCGATCCTGCGCCTGACCGGCGGTGTGTTCGAGGTGCTGGCTACCGGTGGCGACAGCGCCCTGGGCGGCGATGATTTCGACCACGCGATTGCCAGCTGGATCGTCGAGCAGGCCGGCCTGTCCTCGGACCTCGATCCGGGTGCCCAGCGCCAGCTGCTGGAAACCGCCTGTGCCGCCAAGGAAGCCCTGACCGATGCCGATGCGGTCCAGGTCACCTATGGCAACTGGCAGGCCGAGCTGACCCGTGCCGCTTTCGATGCCCTGATCGAACCAATGATTGCCCGCAGCCTCAAGGCCTGCCGCCGCGCCGTGCGCGACAGTGGCATCGAGCTGGAGGAAGTCGGCGCGGTGGTCATGGTCGGTGGTTCGACCCGCGTGCCGCGCGTGCGCGAGGCGGTCGGTGCACTGTTTGGCCGTACCCCGCTGACCGAGATCGACCCGGACCAGGTGGTCGCCATCGGCGCCGCGATCCAGGCCGATACCCTGGCCGGCAACCGCCGTGATGGTGGCGAGTTGCTGCTGCTGGACGTGATTCCGTTGTCCCTGGGGCTTGAGACCATGGGCGGGCTGATGGAGAAGGTGATTCCGCGCAACACCACCATCCCGGTCGCCCGTGCCCAGGAATTCACCACCTACAAGGATGGCCAGTCGGCGATGATGATCCACGTGCTCCAGGGTGAGCGCGAACTGATCAGCGACTGCCGTTCCCTGGCCCGTTTCGAGCTACGCGGCATTCCGGCTATGGTCGCCGGTGCGGCGAAGATCCGCGTGACCTTCCAGGTCGACGCCGACGGCCTGCTCAGCGTCTCGGCCCGTGAGCTGGGTTCGGGGGTCGAGTCGAGCATCCAGGTCAAGCCGTCCTACGGCCTGACCGACGGCGAAATCGCCCGCATGCTCAAGGACTCTTTCGAACATGCCGGTTTCGACAAGGTGGCGCGCCAGCTGCGCGAGCACCAGGTCGACGCCGAGCGCCTGCTCGAAGCGGTGCAGGGCGCGCTGGACGCCGACGGCGACCGGCTGCTGGACGCAGAGGAGCGTCTGGCTATCGAGCACCAGATGCAAGAATTGCGTGATTTGATCACCGGTACCGATGGCGCGGCCATCGAGCAGCAGACCAAGCGTCTGTCGCAAGTGACCGATGCCTTTGCCGCCCGTCGCCTTGATTCGACGGTAAAAGCCGCGTTGGCCGGGCGCAACCTGAATGAGATCGAGGAGTAACTGATGCCGCAGGTGATTTTTCTGCCCCACGAGAGGTTCTGTCCGGATGGGATGGTGGTGGAGGCTGAAACCGGTAAGTCCATTCTTGAAGTGGCCCATGACAACCACATCGAGATCGAGAGCGCCTGCGGCGGCGTCTGCGCCTGCACCACGTGCCACTGTGTCATTCGCGAGGGCTTCAACTCGCTGAATGAGGCCGACGAGCTGGAAGAAGACTATCTCGATCGTGCCTGGGGCCTGGAGCCTACCTCGCGCCTGACCTGCCAGGCCAAGGTCGGCACCGAGGACCTGACCGTCGAGATCCCGAAATACTCGCTCAACCACGCCGCCGAAGCGCCGCATTGATCCCGGAGTCAGCATGAGCTTGAAATGGATTGATGTACTTGAAATTGCAATCCAGCTTGCCGAAAGCAAGCCGGAAGTCGATCCTCGTTACGTGAATTTCGTCGACCTGCACGCTTGGGTGCTGGCATTGCCGGAGTTCAGTGACGATCCGCAACGTGGCGGCGAGAAGGTTCTCGAAGCCATCCAGGCGGCCTGGATCGAAGAAGCCGACTGAGCGCACTCAGCAGGTTAGGCAATCCCCCGGAACCCGCGTATAATTCGCGGGTTTAATTTTTCGCTTCACTTAACGTTTCTGGAGTTTTCCATGGCTGTTCAACGTACTTTCTCGATCATCAAGCCTGACGCCGTTGCCAAGAACGTGATCGGCAAGATCACCACCCGCTTCGAAGACGCCGGCCTGAAAATCGTTGCTTCGAAAATCAAGCAACTGTCCAAAGCCGAAGCCGAAGGCTTCTACGCCGAGCACAAAGAGCGCGGTTTCTTCGCTGACCTGGTTGCCTTCATGACTTCCGGCCCAGTCGTTGTCCAGGTTCTGGAAGGCGAGAACGCCATCGTTCGCAACCGCGAGCTGATGGGCGCTACCAACCCTAAAGAAGCTGCTCCTGGCACCATCCGCGCCGACTTCGCCGAGTCCATCGACGCCAACGCCGTTCACGGTTCGGACTCCGAAGCCGCTGCTGCTCGCGAAATCGCTTACTTCTTCGCAGCTACCGAGGTAACCACTCGCTAAGCCAAGGCTTACGGGTGAGGGTGAATCCATGACGACATCTGCTGGCAAAACTAACCTGTTGGGGCTGACCCAGCCGGAAATGGAAAAATTCTTCGACTCAATCGGGGAGAAGCGCTTCCGTGCCGGTCAGGTAATGAAATGGATTCACCACTTTGGCGTCGATGATTTCGACGCCATGACCAACGTCGGCAAGGCCCTGCGCGAAAAGCTCAAGGCGGTTGCCGAGATTCGCGGTCCGGAAGTGGTCAGCGAGGACATCTCCAGCGACGGCACCCGCAAATGGGTGGTGCGCGTGGCGTCCGGCAGCTGCGTCGAGACCGTGTACATCCCCCAGGGCAAGCGTGGCACGCTGTGTGTCTCGTCCCAGGCCGGTTGCGCCCTGGACTGCAGTTTCTGCTCCACCGGCAAGCAAGGATTCAACAGCAACCTCACCGCCGCCGAAGTCATCGGCCAGGTGTGGATTGCCAACAAGTCGTTCGGCAGTGTTCCGGCTACCATCGACCGTGCCATCACCAACGTGGTGATGATGGGCATGGGTGAGCCGCTGCTGAACTTCGACAACGTGGTCGCCGCCATGCACCTGATGATGGACGACCTCGGCTATGGCATTTCCAAGCGCCGGGTGACCCTGTCCACCTCCGGCGTGGTGCCGATGATCGATGAGCTGGCCAAGCACATCGACGTCTCCCTGGCCCTGTCGCTGCACGCGCCGAACGACGCGCTGCGCAACGAACTGGTGCCGATCAACAAGAAGTACCCGCTCAAGGTCGTGCTGGATTCGTGCATGCGCTACATGTCGGAACTCGGCGAAAAGCGTGTGCTGACCATCGAGTACACCCTGCTCAAGGACGTCAACGACAAGCTCGAACACGCCGTGGAAATGGCCGAGCTGCTCAAGAACGTGCCGTGCAAGATCAACCTCATCCCGTTCAACCCGTTCCCGCATTCCGGTTACGAGCGGCCGAGCAACAACGCCATCCGCCGGTTCCAGGATCACCTGCACCACGCCGGCTTCAACGTGACGGTGCGCACCACCCGTGGTGAAGACATCGACGCGGCCTGCGGCCAGTTGGTCGGCCAGGTGATGGACCGCACCCGCCGTAGCGAGCGCTATATCGCCGTACGTCAGCTGAACGCCGACAGCGATATGCAAGACAGCGCTGCACGGAACTGAAGAGAGGATCTCCATGACCCTGCGCGTTGCGCTGTCGATCCTGTCGCTCGCCCTGCTTGCAGGCTGCGTGTCGGGCGGGAGTCCGGACGCGCTCGTCAGTCGCGAGGGTAGGGCACAGGCCGTGCAGGCCTACGTGCAGTTGGGGTTGGGTTATTTGCAACAAGGTTTGACCGAACAGGCCAGGGGGCCGCTGAAAAAAGCCCTCGATATCGATAGCCAGGATGCCGCCGCCAACGCTGCCCTGGCTTTGGTCTATCAGGCCGAGGACGAGGCAAGGCTTGCCGAGACGCACTTTCGCAAGGCCCTGGCCAGTCGCCCGCAGGACACGCGGATCCAGAACAACTACGGCAGTTTCCTTTATGCTCAGGGGCAATTCGCGCAAGCGCAGCAGATGTTTGCCCAAGCCGCGACCGATACGCTGTATCCTGAGCGTTCCAGGGTGTTCGAAAACCTCGGCCTGACGGCCTTGAGGCTCGGCCAGCGCGAACAGGCGCAGGCCTACCTGGTAAAAGCTTTGCGACTCAACCAGCAGCAACCGCGCGCGTTGCTGGAAATGGCTGAGTTGTCTTACGAAGACAGGCATTATGTGCCGGCCCGTGACTACTTCGATCGTTTCAGCCAGCTGAGCGACCACAGTGCCCGCAGCCTGTTGCTGGGCAGTCGCCTGGCCAGTGTCTTCGAAGAACGGAACAAGGCCGCCGATATGGGCCTGCAATTACAACGACTTTATCCCGGTTCGCCGGAATATCAGCAATACCTGTCGGAGCAATGATGAAAGCGGCGCATCCCGAAGTAGCAGCAGCGACTCGCGAGAATCCAGGCGAGATTTTGCGTCAGGCCCGTGAGAGCCGGAGCCTGTCGCAGGCCGAAGTGGCCCGCAAGCTCAACCTGACCGTGTCCTCGTTGAACAATCTTGAAGCCGGCGCCTTCGACAAGCTGCCTGGGCACACCTTTGCCCGCGGCTACATCCGCGCTTACGCCAAACTGCTGGACATGGACCAGGCCGCCCTGGTGCAGGCCTTCGACCGCTGCACCGGCACCCACGCCCAAGGCAGCGAAGTGCATGCCCTGGGCCGCATCGAGGAGCCGGTGCGCCTGTCGCACAATATCCTGCGTGTGGTCAGCCTGGTGATCCTGGTGGTGGTGATCGGTGGCGGCTTCTTCTGGTGGCAGGACCAGAGCAGCCAGCGTGGCAAGGACCTGGTCAACATGGCCCTGGAGCATGTCGAGGTCGAAAGCGCCGACGGCACCACCCAGATTCATCCGCTGGACGAGCCGGAAGACCAGGCGGTCAACGCCTCCCAGCAGCCGGAAAGCACGCCGCTGAACCTGGAACAGGCCCCGGCCTCGACCGAGCAGCCGGCGGCTGAAGCCCCGGCAGCAGTGGTGCCGGCCAGCCCGGTAGCACCGGCTACACCGGTTACCACTACCCCGGTTGCCCCGGTAGCGGTGGTTCCGGCTCCAGCCCCAGCTCCGGTCGCCCCTGTGGCACCGGTCGTCGTCGCCAGTGCACCTGCTGCGCCCGTGGCGCCAGCCCCGGCGGCTCCGGTAGCGGCTGGCAGCGGCCAGTTGCACATGCAATTCACCGCCGATTGCTGGACCTCGGTCACCGACGGCAATGGCAAGGTGCTGTTCAGCGCCATCAAGCGCAAGGGCGACAGCCTGGACCTGAACGGCAAGCCGCCGTTCTCCGTACGCCTGGGCTTTGCCCGTGGCGTGCAGGTCAGCTACAACGGTCAGGCCGTCGACATCAAGCCGTTTACCAGTGGCGAAACTGCTCGCCTGAAGTTGGGACAATAAGTCATGCACGGCGAATCTCCGATCAAACGTCGCGAATCCCGAAAAATCTGGGTGGGTAATGTGCCTGTCGGCGGTGATGCTCCCATCGCCGTCCAGAGCATGACCAACACCGACACCAATGACGTCGCCGCCACCGTGGCGCAGATCAACCGCCTGGTCGATGCCGGCGTCGATATCGTGCGCGTCTCGGTGCCGGACATGGACGCCGCCGAGGCCTTCGGCCGGATCAAGCAGCTGGTCAGCGTGCCGCTGGTCGCCGACATCCACTTCGACTACCGCATTGCCTTGCGCGTGGCCGAGCTGGGCGTCGATTGCCTGCGTATCAACCCGGGCAACATCGGTCGCGAAGACCGGGTGCGCGCGGTGGTCGATGCCGCCCGCGACCGCGGTATCCCGATCCGCATCGGCGTCAACGCCGGTTCCCTGGAAAAGGACCTGCAGAAGAAATACGGCGAGCCGACCCCGGCCGCCCTGGTCGAGTCGGCATTGCGCCACGTAGAGCACCTCGACCGCCTGGATTTCCAGGACTTCAAGGTCAGCGTCAAGGCCTCCGACGTGTTCATGGCCGTCGAAGCCTACCGCCTGCTGGCCAAGCAGATCGTTCAGCCGCTGCACCTGGGCATCACCGAAGCCGGTGGCCTGCGTTCGGGCACGGTGAAATCCGCGGTCGGCCTCGGTATGCTGCTCGCCGAAGGGATTGGCGATACCATTCGCATTTCCCTGGCGGCAGACCCGGTCGAGGAAGTGAAAGTCGGCTACGACATCCTCAAGTCCCTGCACCTGCGTTCCCGTGGCATCAACTTCATCGCCTGCCCGAGCTGCTCGCGGCAGAACTTCGATGTGGTCAAGACCATGAACGAGCTGGAAGGGCGCCTGGAAGACCTGCTGGTACCGATGGACGTGGCCGTGATCGGTTGCGTGGTCAACGGTCCGGGCGAGGCCAAGGAAGCCCATGTCGGGCTGACTGGCGGCACGCCGAACCTGATCTACATCGATGGCAAGCCATCGCAGAAGCTGACCAACGACAACCTGGTCGATGAGCTGGAAAAACTCATCCGCCAGAGGGCGGCCGAAAAGGCCGAAGCCGACGCGGCCCTGATCGCCCGTGGCTGACACTCAGATTCGTAAGGATTACCCGTGAGCAAATCGCTGCAAGCCATCCGTGGCATGAACGACATCCTGCCCGAGCAGACGCCCCTGTGGCGCTATTTCGAGAACACCGTCGCCGGCCTGCTGGACACCTACGGCTATCGCCAGATCCGCACGCCGATCGTCGAGTTCACCGAGCTGTTCAAGCGCTCGATCGGTGAAGTCACCGACATCGTCGAAAAAGAGATGTACACCTTCGACGACCGCAACGGCGACTCCCTGACCCTGCGTCCGGAAGGCACCGCGGCCTGCGTGCGTGCCGTGCTCGAACATGGCATCACCGGTAGCGGCCAGGTGCAGAAACTGTGGTACATCGGCCAGATGTTCCGCCACGAGCGCCCACAGAAAGGCCGTTATCGCCAGTTCCACCAGATCGGCGTGGAAGTCTTCAACCTCGACGGTCCGGACATCGACGCCGAGCTGATCATGCTGACCTGGCGCCTCTGGGGCCTGCTGGGCATTCGCGACGCGGTCAAGCTCGAGCTCAACAGCCTGGGCACCAGCGAAGCCCGTGCCCGTTACCGCGATGCGCTGGTCGAGTTCCTCTCGGCGCGTCTGGAACAGCTGGACGAAGACAGCCAGCGTCGCCTCAAGAGCAACCCGCTGCGCATCCTCGACAGCAAGGACGCCAACACCCAGGCGGTGCTGGTCGGTGCGCCGAAGCTTGAAGACTACCTGGACGAAGCGTCGCGAGTGCACTTCGACGGCCTCAAGGCGCGCCTGGATGCCGCCGGCATTCCGTTCGTGATCAACACCAAGCTGGTGCGCGGCCTGGACTACTACAGCAAGACCGTGTTCGAGTGGGTTACCGACAAGCTCGGCTCCCAGGGCACCGTCTGCGCCGGTGGCCGCTATGACGGCCTGGTCGAACAGATGGGCGGCAAGCCGACCCCGGGCGTCGGTTTCGCCATGGGCATCGAGCGCCTGATCCTGCTGCTGGAAACCCTGGAGCAGGTGCCCGAGTCGATCAACCGTCAGGTCGATGTATTCCTGTGCGCTGTCGGCGAGCAGGCCGAACTGGCAGGCCTGGCCCTGAGCGAACGCCTGCGAGACCGGCTGCCGAACCTGCGCCTGCAGGTCAACGCCGGCGGTGGCAGCTTCAAGAGCCAGTTCAAGAAGGCCGACAAGAGTGCGGCGCTGTTCGCCTTGATCCTGGGGGACGACGAAGTGGCGCAACAAGTGGTAGGTTTCAAACCCCTGCGTGGCCAGGGCGAACAACAAAACATTGCCTGGGATGCTCTGGCAGAGCACCTGGAAGCTTCCCTCGCGCAGGCGTGAAGCGGGTCAACAGCCGATTTGGTTAAAAGGAGTATTGGGGTGTCGAGTACCGATGATGAACAGCTGGCGGCATTCAAGGACTGGTGGCAGCGCAACGGCAAGCCACTGGTAACCGGCGGCCTGCTGGCACTGGTGATAGTGTTCGGCTGGCAAACCTTCCAGAAATACCAGGCCAACCAGTCGCAAGGCGCCTCGAACCTCTATCAGGCCCTGCTGGAAACCACCCTGACGCCGACTGGCGCACCGGATGCGGCCAAGGTTGCCGAGTTGTCCGGCAAGCTCAAGAGCGAGTTTGGCGGCAGCGCCTATGCCCAGTACGGCAGCCTGTTCGTGGCCAAGGTCGCGGTCGATGCCGGCAAGCTGGACGACGCCGCCGCCGAACTCAAGGCGGTGATGGACAAGCCGGCTGACGCCACCCTGGGCGAAATCGCCCGTCAGCGCCTGGCCCGTGTCATGGCGGCCCAGAGCAAGGTTGAAGAAGCCCTGAAGCTGCTCGAAGGCGATGCCGACAAGGCGTTCCTGGCCAGCCGTGAAGAGCTCAAGGGCGACCTGCTGGTTCAGGCCGGCCGCGCTGCCGATGCCCATGCCGCTTACGAAAAAGCCAAGGCCGCGCTGTCGGATGACGCCGCGATCGGTGGCCTGCAACTCAAGCTCGACGACCTGGCCAAAGGGGATGCCTGACGTGATCGGTTGGAAACATGCAGCAGTGCTGAGCCTGGCCCTTCTGGCCGTGGGCTGCAGCAGCAACAGCAAAAAGGAATTGCCGCCGGCCGAGCTGACCAGTTTCACCGAAGAGGTGGTCCTGAAGAAGCAATGGAGCCGTTCGATCGGTGACGGCCAGGGCGAAACCTTCAACATGCTGGTGCCGGCGATCGAGAACGATCGTATCTACGCCGCCGATGTCAGCGGCGTGGTGATGTCCCTGGACCGCAACACCGGCGACGTGATCTGGAAGAAAGACCTGGAGCTGCCGGTATCCGGCGCCGTGGGCGTGGGTTACGGCATGGTCATGCTCGGTACCCTCAAGGGCGAGGTGATTGCCCTGGATGCCACCAGCGGTGAACAGCGCTGGCGTTCGCGGGTCACCAGTGAAGTCCTGGCGCCGCCTGCCACCAACGGTGACGTGGTGGTGGTGCAGACCCAGGACGACCGCGTGATCGGCCTGGATGCCAGCACCGGTGACCGTCGCTGGATCTACGAAAGCACGCCGGCGGTACTGACCCTGCGTGGTACCGGTGCGCCGATCGTGACCAACCGCCTGGCCATCGCTGGCCTGTCGACCGGCAAGGTCATCGCCCTGGACACCCAGAACGGCGTGCCGGTCTGGGAGCAGCGCGTTGCCATTCCGCAAGGTCGCTCGGAGCTTGACCGGGTTGTCGACATCGACGGCGGCCTGCTGCTGTCCGGCGGCACCCTGTACGTGACCAGCTACCAGGGTCGGGTTGCCGGCCTGGACCTGGAAAGCGGCCGGGTGCTGTGGCAGCGTGACGCCTCCAGCTACACCGGTGTGGCCCAGGGCTTCGGCAACGTCTACGTGAGCCTGGCTTCGGGCACCGTGGAAAGCATCGACGAGCGCTCCTCCAGCGCGCTGTGGAGCAACGACTCGCTAGCCCGTCGTCAGCTGTCGGCGCCGGAAGTGTTCTCCAGCTATGTGGCGGTGGGTGACCTGGAAGGCTACCTGCACCTGCTCAGCCAGGTCGATGGCCGCTTCGTCGGTCGCGAGCGTATCGATAGCGATGGCCTGCGTGCCCGTCCGCTGGTGGTGGGTGACACCATCTATGTGTACGGCAACAGCGGCAAGCTCGAGGCGCTGACCATTCGCTGAGGCTATGCTTGAGGCCGTGCAGGCCTCGGGCTGCGGCACTTCGGGTGCCGCCCGAACTCCGGCCGCTGCAGTGCAGCGGCCTTTGTATTTTCTGAATTTATGCAGTGGAGAGCCGCATGGTTCCCGTAATCGCCCTGGTGGGCCGACCGAACGTCGGTAAATCCACCATGTTCAACCGCCTGACCAAGACCCGCGATGCCATCGTCGGTGACTTGTCGGGCCTGACCCGTGACCGCCAGTACGGCGAGGCCCGCTGGCAGGGCCGTTCCTACATCCTGATCGACACCGGTGGTATTACCGGCGACGAAGTGGGCATGGACGAGAAGATGGCCGAGCAGTCGCTGATGGCCATCGAGGAAGCGGACTACGTATTGTTCCTGGTCGATGCCCGCGCCGGCATGACCGCCGCCGACCAGATGATTGCCGAGCACCTGCGCAAGCGCAACAAGCAGTCGTTCCTGGTGGCCAACAAGATCGACAACATCGATCCGGACACCGCCCGCGCCGAATTCGCCCCCATGGGCATGGGCAACGCCATTCCGGTGGCCGGCTCCCAGGGCCGTGGCATCAATGCCCTGATGGAACTGGTGCTGGGTGAAGTACCACGCGACAAGGAAGACGAAGCCCTCGACGAGGACGTCGCCGAAGGCGAAGAGGCCGCGCGCATCCCGGGCCCGAGCGAGAAAGATGGCATCAAGATTGCCATCATCGGCCGCCCCAACGTCGGCAAGTCGACCCTGGTCAACCGCATGCTCGGCGAAGAGCGCGTGGTGGTCTACGACCAGCCGGGCACCACCCGCGACAGTATCTACATTCCCTTCGAGCGTGACGAAGAGAAGTACACCCTGATCGACACCGCCGGGGTGCGCAAGCGCGGCAAGATCCACGAAGAAGTCGAAAAATTCTCTGTGGTGAAGACCCTGCAGGCGATCAAGGACGCCAACGTGGTGATCTTCGTCATGGACGCCCGCGAAGGCGTGGTCGACCATGACCTGAACCTGCTGGGCTTCGCCCTGGAAGCCGGTCGTGCCATCGTCATCGCCCTGAACAAGTGGGACGGCATGCAGCCAGGCGAGCGCGACTACGTGAAGACCGAGCTGGAACGCCGGCTGTTCTTCGTCGATTTCGCCGACATCCACTTCATTTCGGCGCTGCATGGCACTGGCGTGGGCAACCTGTACAAGTCGGTGCAGGCCTCGTTCAAGTCGGCGGTCACCCGCTGGCCGACCAGCCGCCTGACCCAGATCCTCGAAGACGCGGTCAGCGAGCACCAGCCGCCGATGGTCAACGGTCGCCGGATCAAGCTGCGCTACGCCCACCTGGGTGGCGCCAACCCGCCGATCATCGTGATCCACGGCAACCAGGTCGAGAAGGTGCCGCGTTCCTACTCGCGTTACCTGGAGAACACCTATCGCCGGGTGCTCAAGCTGGTCGGTACGCCGATCCGCATCGAGTACAAGGGCAGCGACAACCCGTATGAAGGCAACAAGAACACCTTGACCGATCGCCAGGTCAACAAGAAGCGCCGCTTGATGTCGCACCACAAGAAGGCCGAGAAGAAGCGCAAGGACAAGCGCAAGTAACTTTCCTCAAGCAGCCCGCTCCCCCTGTAGGAGCGGGCTTGCCCCGCGAACCTGCAAACCCCGCCTGCGACCGTTACAACCTTTTTCCTGACTGCTCAATCCGCTATGCTCGGATTCCGACCGCCGGATAGTTCTGCAGGAAAGAGGGCTCCATGATCAGCAGCAAGTTGCCGAACGTCGGCACCACCATCTTTACCACCATGTCCCAGCTCGCCGCGCAAACCGGCGCCTTGAACCTGTCCCAGGGTTTTCCCGATTTCAACGGCCCCCAGGCGCTGCTCGATGCGGTCGGCCGGCATGTCAGTGCCGGACACAATCAGTATTGCCCGATGACCGGCTTGCCGGCCCTGCGCCAGCAGGTGGCGAGCAAGATTGCCCGCAGCTACGGCGTCACTGTCGATGCCGATCACGAAGTCACCATCACCCCCGGTGCCACCGAAGCGATCTTCTGTGCGATTCATGCGGTGATCCGTGCCGGTGACGAAGTGATTGTCTTCGACCCCAGCTATGACAGCTACGAGCCGTCGGTGGAACTGGCTGGCGGGCGCTGCGTGCATGTGCAGCTCACCGACGGGCAGTTTGCTATCGATTGGCAGAAGCTCAGCGATGCCCTGAGCCCACGTACGCGCATGATCATTCTCAACTCGCCGCACAACCCGAGCGGTGCGGTGATCAGCCGCGATGACCTGGACAAGCTGGCGGCGCTGATCGCCGAGCGGGACATCTACCTGGTCAGCGACGAGGTCTATGAACACCTGGTGTTCGATGGCGTGCGCCATGCCAGCGTGCTGGCCCATGAAGCGCTGTACGCGCGCGCGTTCGTAGTCAGCTCGTTCGGCAAGACCTACCACGTCACCGGCTGGAAGACCGGTTACGTGGTTGCGCCCCCGGCCCTGAGCGCCGAGCTGCGCAAGGTCCACCAGTACGTCAACTTCTGCGGGGTGACGCCGCTGCAATGGGCCCTGGCCGACTTCATGGCCGAGCACCCCGAGCATGTCGAAGAGTTGCCGGCGTTCTACCAGGCCAAACGCGACCTGTTCTGCGACCTGCTGGCGCCATCGCGCTTTCAGTTCACCCGTACGGCGGGTACCTATTTCCAGCTGGTCGACTATTCGGCCATCCGCCCGGACCTCAACGATGTCGAGATGTCCCTGTGGCTGACCCGTGAACACGGCGTGGCAACCATTCCGGTGTCGGTGTTCTACCAGCAACCCATTCCCGAGCAGCGCCTGGTGCGCCTGTGTTTTGCCAAACGCGAGGAGACGCTGCGTCAGGCAGCGGAGAAGCTATGCGCGATCTGAGTGCCCTGCCCAACCTGAAAGTGGCCCTGGTGCAGACAACCCTGGCCTGGCAGGACCGCCAGGCCAATTACGATCACTTCGAAAGCCTGCTGGAGCAGGCCCGGGGTGCCGATCTGATCATCCTGCCGGAGATGTTCACCACCGGCTTTACCATGGATTCCGAGAGCCAGGCCGAGCCGGAAAACGGGCCGACCTACAAATGGCTCAAGGGCCAGGCCAAGAAAATCGATGCGGTGATCACCGGCAGTGTAATCATCCAGGCCGCCGACGGCAGCCACCGCAACCGCCTGCTGTGGGCCCGTCCCGATGGCGAGATCCTGTTCTACGACAAGCGCCACCTGTTCCGCATGGCCGGTGAGCACAAGCACTACACCCCGGGCGATCGCCAGGTGCAGTTCGAGATCAAGGGTTGGCGGGTACGTCCGCTGATCTGCTACGACCTGCGCTTCCCGGTGTGGAGCCGTGATGCCCAGGACACCGACCTGCTGCTGTACACCGCCAACTGGCCGGCGGCCCGGCGCCAGCACTGGAACCGCTTGCTGCCGGCTCGCGGCATCGAGAACCTGTGTTATGTGGCGGCAGTGAACCGCGTCGGCACCGACGGCAAGGGGTTTGCCTACACCGGCGACAGCCAGGTCCTGGACTTCCAGGGCGAAAGCCTGCTCAGCGCGGGGGAGGCGGACGGGGTGTTTACCGCGACACTCAGCGCGGCGGACCTGGCGGCCTACCGCACCCGGTTCCCGGCCAACCTGGATGCCGATACGTTCGAGCTGCATTGAGTGCGATCGCGGGGCAAGCCCGCTCCCACAGAGCACACCTGTGGGAGCGGGCTTGCCCCGCGATGATTCCCTCAACCCTTAATACACATCCCGCCGATACCGCCCCAACTCGATCAGACGCTCCACCTCGGCAGCCCCGAGCACCTCGTTCAACACCTCATCCACCCCACTGGCCATCCCCAGCAGGCTGCCGCAGATGTAGATCGATGCGCCTTCATCCAGCCAACGGCGCAATGTATCCGCCTGTTCGCGCAACCGATCCTGTACGTAGACCTTGTTGGCCTGGTCCCGAGAAAACGCCAGGTCCAGACGCGCCAGCCCACCGCTATCCAGCCAGCCATGCAACTCCTCCCCGCAGAGGGCGTCGTGGGCCTGGTTGCGCTCGCCGAACAGCAGCCAGTTGCGCTGCTCCCCGGTGGCAATCCGGCCCTTGAGCAGGCTGCGCAGCCCGGCAAGGCCAGTGCCATTGCCGATCAGGATCATCGGTGTGGCCGGCGCCGGCAGGTGGAAGCCGCTGTTGCGGCGCAGGCGCAGGCTGACGTTGTCGCTCACCGGCAGGTGTTCGGTCAGCCAGCCGGAGCCCAGGCCCAGGCTGCCGTCCGCATGCCGTTCCTGGCGCACGATCAGTTCCAGGACGCCGTCGCTGGCGATCGAGGCAATCGAGTATTCCCGGGCAGCCAGGGGAATCAGGGAATCCACCAGCGCCTGGGCGTGCAACCCGACCAGGTGCTCGCGGCTCTTGGGTAACTGACGGCTGGCCAACGCCTGGAGCAAGGTTTCCTGCAGGCCCTCGACCAGAACCTGTGCATTACCGTCCAGACCCAGGCCACGCAGGAACAGCTCAAGGCTGTGAGCGCTATTACGCGGCAGGATTTCCACCAGGTCGCCGGGCTCCCATTGCGCGGGCTGCTGGGGCTTGAGGCCCAGCAGGTAGACGGACGAACCCTGGCTGCCCGGGTTCATCAGCTCGCGCTTGACCAGTGTCCAGTTGGCAAAGGTCGGTGCTTTCCATGCCGTTGGCGCGGTGCTGCCGGTCAACTGCGCCAACTGTTGCTGCCAGTGCTGCAAGGCGGCCGGGTCGGCGCTGTCGACTTCTACAGCCGCAAAGGCGCTGGTGGCGCCACGTTCGCCGAGCCAGGCCTGCAGGCGATGGGCAAAGCCGCAGAAGTGCGGGTACTGGCGATCGCCCAGGGCGAGCAGGGCGTAGTTCAGTTTTTCCAGGGCCCAGGGTTGGCCGAGCACCTTGCGCTCGAAACCACGGGCGCTGTCCGGTGCTTCACCATCGCCGAAGGTACTGACGACGAACAGAGCCCGTTCGGCCTGGTGCAGGTCCTGTTCGGTCAGCTCGGCGAGCGGGCGAACCTGTACCGGCAAGCCGGCGGCCTGCAACTGGCCGGCGCTCTGCCAGGCCAGTTGCTCGGCAAAGCCGCTCTGGCTGGCAAAGCCCACCAGCCAGCCTTTGCCCTGGCCGCTCGATGGCGCCAGGTTGCTGCGGGCGGCGCGTACCTGGCGCTTCTTGCGGCGACGGTCGAGGTAGAGCAGCCAGCCGGTGACGAAGAACAACGGCATGGTCAGGCTGGCGATGGTCACCAGGATGCGTCCGGTCAGGCCGAAGTAGCTGCCCACATGCAGGGCATAGACACTGGCCAGTAGCTGGGCCTTGAACGACTTGTCGGCGTAGCGCTCGTGCTTTTTCACCTGGCCGCTGGCCGGGTCGATGGTCAGGGCGTTGAGGGCGCGCTCGTGTTCGGCCCCCTCCAGCAGGTAGAACAGGGTTGCCGGTTGCCCGCCAGCTGGCGGCAGGCGCAGGTTGTAGCTGGTCATGCCGGGACCTGCGGCGGTTTGCAGGTTGCTCCAGATGGCCTCGTAGTCGACCACCAGTGGCTTGGCGTCTTTGCCCGGTGCACCGCCAGGACGACCGCGGCCTTCGCCGCGCTTGTGCTGCTGGCCGGCTGCGGGGCCGTCGGCCAGCAGCTTGTTCAGGCCTTCGCGATACCACTCATAGGACCAGAACAGGCCGGTGAGGGCGAACAATAGGTAGAACAGCAGGCACCAGGTGCCGGCCACGGCATGCAGGTCCCAGTTGAACGCACGGCCTTTCTTGGCCCAGTCCAGGGTCAGCCAGGTGCGCCAGTTCAAGGCCTTGCGCGGCCAGCGCAGGTACAGGCCGGAGAGGCAGAAGAAAATCAGCATCAGGGTACAGGCGCCGGTGATCTGCCGACCGGTATCGCCCATGGCCAGGAAACGGTGCAGTCGCAGCATCAGGTCGAAAAAGCCCTGGCCGGCGACATCGCCCTGCAGCTTGCCGGTGTAGGGATCGGCATAGTGCATCAGGCCCCGACGCTCACCGGGCGGCGGGGTGAAGAACACCCGTGCGGCCTTGTCGCTGCCGGGCTGCACCGAGAGCATGGCGACCTTGTCGCCGTGTTCGGCTTCGATCCTGCGCACCAGCTCAGGCATCGGCAGCACACCTTCCTGGCGCACTTCAACCGTGAGGACGTCGGGGTTGAACAGCTCCAGCAGTTCATCCTGGAACGACCAGATAGCGCCGGTGATGCCCATCAGGGCCAGTACCAGGCCTGCTGTGATCCCGAAGAACCAGTGCAGTTGAAACAGGGATTTCTTCACCACATCGATCACCTTGTTTGCTCGCAAATGCGAATGCGACGCGCATTATGCCTTGATACACGAAAGCCCCGGTCATCGAAATGAACGGGGCTTGCAAGTCAGCGACCTCAGAAGTGGACGCTGGTGGTCAGCAGGGCGGTGCGCCCGGCAGCCTGGTTGGCGAAGTGAGTCGAGTAGGCCTTGTCGTAGTAGGTTTCGTCGGTCAGGTTCTGCACGTTCAGCTGCAAGTCGACGTTCTTGGTCAGCTTATAGCTGGCCATGGCGTCGTAACGAACATAGCTGTCGACCATGGTGGTGTTGGCCACGCTGCCGTAGACCTCATCCACATAGAAGGCGCCGCCACCGATGGTCAGCTTCGGTGTCAGGTTGTAGGTGGTCCACAGGCTGGCACTGTTGTTCGGCGTGTTGGGCAACTGGTTGCCATCGTTGGCCTTGCCCAGCGGGCCGCCGTCGATCTGGCGCGCTTCCATGTAGGTGTAGCCGGCGAACACCTGCCATTGCTCGGTGATCCTGCCGCTGGCCGACAACTCGATACCTTCGACGCGGGTTTCGCCGACGTTCTCGTAAGTCAGGGTATTGGTCTGGACCCGGGCGTTTTCCTTCTCGGTGCGGAACAGCGCAGCGGTCAGCGACAGGCGCTGGTCGAGCAGGTCCCACTTGGTGCCGATTTCGTAGTTGGTGGTTTCTTCCGGCTCCAGGTCGCTGCTCAGCAGGTTGCCGTTGCGATCCGGGGTGCCTGGCAGCGGGTTGCCTTCGGTGCCTTCACCGAGCATGGCGCCCGGCGGGGTGGCCGAGGTGGCGTAGGAGACGTAGATGCTGCCGTTTTCAGCCGGTTTCCACACCAGGCCCAGCTGACCGGTGAAGAACTCGCTGACATCGCTGCCCTTGGCGGTGGTGGTACCGGCGGCGTTGAAGGTTTTGTAGTCAGTGTCGAAGTGGTCGTAGCGCAGGCCCATGTTCAGCAGCCACTGCGGCGACAGCTCGAGGGTGTCGAAGGCGTAGATCGCGCGGGTCTTGCTGTTGGTGTCGGTGCCGGCGTAGTTGCGCGAGATGGCGCCGTTCCACGGGTCATCCGGGTTCGGGTTGCTCAGCGAGGTGCAGTTGTAGCCGCTGCTGGCACCGATCATGGCGGGGGTGCAGTTGGTGCTGGCGTTGCCCGGCGACGACGGGGTGGTGTCGGTGTTGACGTTATAGGAAGAACGATCGCTTTCCTCACGGCTGAACTCGACGCCGGTGGAGAAGCTGTTCTTGAACCCGGCCACGTAGAAGTCGCCGAACAGGTCGGTCTGGTTGGTGGTGGTCGCGGTATTGCCGACGCGGCTGTTCATGCGACGCCAGACGCTGCCGTTGTTGACGTTGCCCTTGGAGTCGTCCGGCTGGGTGAGGATGTAGTCCTGCATCGAGTTGCCGTGGCGCAGGGTGTTCTTCACGGTCAGCGAGTCGCTCAGGTCGTGCTCGATGGCGAAGGTGGCGATGTCGACGCGGGTCTTGCGGAAGTCGCGATCGGTCAGGCCGTAGAAGTTGCTGCTGTCGCCGCCGTCGATCGGTTTGTCCGGGTGGGCCGAGGTGCGGCCGGTGCTGCCCGAGGTCGGAATGCTGTAGGGGATGCCCGAGTCCGGCAGGTCGTCGCTTTCCAGGTGGTAGTAGTCGAGGTTGACCCGGGTCGGGGTGCCCAGGCCGAAGGCCAGCGACGGGGCGATACCCCAGCGGTCGTAGTTGACCTTGTCGCGGCCGGCGACGTTGCTTTCGTGACTCATCAGGTTCAGGCGGCCGGCGGCGTTGTCGGTGAACTGGTAGTTGCCGTCCAGGGTGTAGCGCTCGGTCTGGTCGGAGCCCCAGGTGAAGCCACCGTCGAAGGAGTTGCCCAGGTGCGCGCGCTTGCTGACCAGATTGATGGTACCGCCGGCTGCGCCGCGACCACCGATGGCCGAGTTCGGGCCTTTGCTGACTTCAATCGACTCCACGGCGAAGATCTCGCGGGTCTGGGCGCCGGTGTCGCGCACGCCGTCCAGGTAGGTATCGCCCTGGGCATCGAAGCCACGGATGAACGGACGGTCACCTTGCGGGTTGCCGCCTTCACCGGCGCCGAAGGTAATGCCCGGCACGGTACGCAAGGCGTCCTGCAGCGACAGGGCATTGGTGTCCTTGAGCACTTGTTGCGGAATCACGGTAATCGAGCGAGGGGTGTCCACCAGCGGCGCGGTGTACTTCGGCGAGGCGGCGCGTTCGACCTGGTAGTCGGTGCTGGCGTCAGCCTGGCCGGTCACACTGGTCGCGTCCAGGGCGATTGTGCCGTCCTTGGCAGGCTCCGCTTCGGCGGCGAAGGCCAGGTGGCCGGCGGAGGTGGCGGTGATCGCCACACCGATGGCGGAGGCAAGCAAACGTGGTGAACTGACAGCGGTTGGCACGTAGTGACGCGGCATGGTGGTCCCCTTCCCCAGGATTTCAAGGCCGCGAAATATAATGTAAACAAATATGAGTAACAATTGAGAGGAATTGCTATTCGCAATAAATTTACAATCTTTACAATTTGTTTCTACGGTTTCCTTGTGCTGAAACGTCGCACCCGGCGGAAAGGGCTTGTGGATAGTCAATAGGAATGAATATCATTGACGTCTTTTCCGCTTTCAGGTGTCCGAGCCATGCTGCTAACCATTCCCGGGCTGTTTTCCGCAGACGAAGTCCAGCGCATCCGCCAGGCCCTGGAGCAAACCGAATGGGCCGACGGCAAGATCACCGCGGGCTACCAGTCGGCCAAGGCCAAGCACAACCTGCAGCTGCCCGAAGGGCATCCGCTGGCCAAGGAAATCGGCACGGCATTGATCGAGCGCCTGTGGCAGCACCCGCGGTTCATGTCGGCAGCCTTGCCGCACAAGGTCTTCCCGCCGCTGATCAACTGCTACCGCGAAGGCGGAAACTTCGGCTTTCATATCGACAACGCCCTGCGCCAACCCCGTGGCAGCCAAGAGCGGGTGCGCACCGACCTGTCGTCGACCCTGTTCCTGAGCAACCCCGAAGACTACGACGGCGGCGAGCTGGTTATCCAGGACACCTATGGCATCCAGCAGGTCAAGTTGGCAGCGGGGGACCTGGTCCTGTACCCGGGCACCAGCCTGCACAAGGTCAACCCGGTCACCCGGGGCGAGCGTTTCGCCGCGTTCTTCTGGACCCAGAGCCTGGTGCGCGAAGACAGCCAGCGCACCTTGCTGTTCGAGATGGACAATGCCATCCAGCAACTGACGGCAGACATGCCCGATCATCCGGCGCTGATCCAGCTGACCGGCACATACCACAACCTGCTGCGTCGCTGGGTCGAGGTCTGAGTCATGGCGTTCGCGTTGCGCAACCGCCAGGAGGTGGACAGCGAGGAGTTCGCGCGGATGCTCGAACAGAGCCCGGCCAAGGCCGCCCAGGCGCTACTGGCTGCAGCCGGGCAGGGCCTCGTCGAAGCCCAGGTGCTACTTGGACAGATTCTTCTCGATGGTCGCGGCATTGAAAAAGACCCTGCTCTGGCCCGGCGTTGGTTCGCCATTGCTGCCAACCGTGGCAGCGCCATGGCCGACAACATGCTTGGCCGCTGCCTGGAGCATGGATGGGGCGGGGAGGTCGATCTGGTCCAGGCTGCCCGGCATTACTGGCAGGCGGCACGGTCCGGGCTGGATTGGGGGATGTACAACCTTGCCAATCTGTTGGGTACCGGTCGTGGTGTCGCGCTGAACCATCCAGAGGCGTTGGCCTTGTACAGGCAGGCGGCCGAACTGGGCCACGCCAAGTCGATGAACCTGCTGGGGCGTTACCTGGAGCAAGGGCTGGCGTGCACTGCCGATCAGGTTCAGGCACGGGAATGGTATCGGCGTTCCGCCGAGGCTGGTGATTTTCGCGGGCAGTTCAGCCATGCCACGACACTGGTCGAGCAGGGCCGGCTCGAACAGGCATTACCCTGGCTGGAACGCGCACTGGCGTTGGGCAATCTGAATTTCCTGCGCGCCTGTACGCCGATCCTGGAGCAGAGCCAGGAGCCTCGTTTGCGGCCTTGCGCCGCAGCTTATCGCGCCCGCCTGGATGGACTGCTGAGCATGAGCCAGCAAGCGTAGTGAAGTGTGATTGAGCGGTTCGGGCCGAAAACAGACAAAGGCAGGAAATACGCACAAGGGCGCCCGGCAAGTCGGGCGCCCTTGTTGCTGTATTACAGGTAGTAAGCCTTCAGCGGCGGGAAGCCGTTGAATTCCACCGCGCTGTAGCTGGTGGTGTAGGCGCCGGTGGACAGCCAGTACAGGCGGTCACCGATGGCCAGGTTCAGCGGCAGGCCGTACTTGTAGTGCTCGTACATGATGTCGGCGCTGTCGCAGGTCGGGCCGGCGATCACGACTTCTTCCATCTCGCCTTTCTTCTCGGTCCAGATCGGGAACTTGATCGACTCGTCCATGGTTTCGATCAGGCCGGAGAACTTGCCCACGTCGGTGTACACCCAGCGCTCGACCGCGGTACGCGACTTGCGCGCCACCAGCACCACTTCACTGACCAGGATGCCGGCGTTGGCGATCAGCGAACGGCCTGGCTCGAGGATGATTTCCGGCAGGTCGTCGCCGAAGTCTTCCTTGAGGAAGCGGATGATCTCTTCGGCGTAGGTTTCCAGGCTGTTGGTCCGGGTGATGTAGTTGGCCGGGAAGCCGCCACCCATGTTGATCAGCTTGAGCTCGATGCCGTCTTCTTCCTTCAGGCGCTCGAAGATCACCTTGACCTTGGCGATGGCCGCGTCCCAGACGCTGATGTCACGCTGCTGGGAGCCGACGTGGAAGGAAATGCCGTAAGGCACCAGGCCCAGGTCACGGGCCAGGATCAGCAGGTCCATGGCCATGTCGGTCTGGCAGCCGAACTTGCGCGACAGCGGCCAGTCGGCGGTGGTGGAGCCTTCGGTGAGGATGCGCACGTAGACTTTCGAGCCCGGTGCGGCCTTGGCGATGTTGCGCAGGTCCGCTTCGGAGTCGGAGGCGTACAGGCGCACACCCTTCTCATAGAAGTAGCGGATGTCCTTGGACTTCTTGATGGTGTTGCCGTAGCTGATGCGATCAGGGCTCACGCCGCGGCCCAGTACCTTGTCCAGCTCGTAGATCGAGGCGATGTCGAAGCTCGAGCCTTTTTCCTTGAGCAGGTCGATGATCTCGACGGCCGGGTTGGCCTTGACCGCGTAGTAGACCTTGGCGAATTCGAAACCGGCGCGCAGGTCGTCGTAGGCCTGGCTGATCATCTGCGTGTCGATGAGCACGAACGGGGTTTCTTGCTTGTCGGCGAACGCCTTCATTTTCTGAAAGGTATCGCGCGCGAAGTAGTCTTCGACCTGGATCGACATGCTTAGGGACTCCATGGGCAAACTGAAAAAATAAGTGGCTGCAACTGAACGCCCTCCGTATCCCCACTTTGGTTCGCCTACTTCCCAAGGCATGTCGCCGAAAGCAAAAAGGTCAACCGTGCGTGATAAAGCGAGCTACGGGTGACCTTGCTGTCTCGTCGTCAGTACTTGAGCCGGATGGATCGTTTCCAGCATGGACGTTCGGCGCGAACTTTAGGACCTGAGGGGCTCAAGATCAACAAAAAATGTCGCGATTTTGCACACGTCTGTCGCCGTGTCTCGAGCTGTCACATTGCAACTGACCCAGGTAAACAGTAGATGTTCAATTTGATGACAAAAGCGTTAAAAATACCTGCATGTGTGGAGATCGTGCCGAGAGTCGGCTAACTCGCCAAGAGCGGCGCGAATGGGGCGGAATCGGGGCAAAAGTCGTTGAACAGGTGGCGATTTTCCCCTCTTGGCGGTAAGGTCGCGCGCCGGCTCTGCAGGATGCCCCGTTCATATTTTTTCTCGCCTTTTTCAGCGGGCTGACGCACGCCGGGCACCAGGATTTTTGTCCCGGTCGCGCTTCGTCGGCGGGCGTTAACTTCGATTGCTGCTCTTAATAAGAAACATTATTATTCGCGCACTCTCTCTTTGCCTGGCGTACCCTCCGCATCGTGTCGCGACACAAAGGCTTTTTCGACCACTACCATGAGCTGATCGGCACCTGGACGCGCAAGCTGCGCAATCGCCAGCAGGCCGAGGACCTGGCTCATGATGCCTTTGTCCGGGTACTGGAAAATGACCAGGCCGGTGTCGAGCAGCCACGCGCCTACCTGCACCAGACCGCACGCAACATTGCGGTCGATGGTTTTCGCCGCGAAGACCGGCGCCAGGCCCTGGAGCAGGACAGTTTCGATCCCGGCACCGATGCCCATGGCGACCCGGAGGCCTACATGCATGCCATCGAGCTGGCCGACAGTGTCGAGCGCGCCCTGGCGCAACTGCCGCTGAACTGTCGGCGGGTGTTCATCTGGCAGAAGCTCGAAGGCCTGACCCAGGCGGAGATCGCCGAGCGCATGGGCTTGACCAAGAACATGGTCGAAAAGTATATGATCCGCACGCTCCGGCATCTGCGTGAGCACCTGGATGTGTCGACGAGATGAGTCAGGCGAATGTTTTCATGAATCAGCAGGCGTGCCCTTGCGGTAATGAAGCCGTGCGCGAACAGGCGGCGCAGTGGTTTGCCCGTGCCTGTGACGGTGTGCTGGCCGAAGCCCGGCAGGCCGAGCTGGCAGCCTGGCTGGCGCAGCATCCCCAGCATCAGCACGAATACGATCTGCTTGCCCGCCTGTGGCGAGCGGCCGATGCGCTCCCGCGTGGGCGCCTGGAGGCCCTGTGCCAGGCCGACCCGGTAGTTCAGTTGCCGCGTCGGCGTTTCCTCCACCAGGCGCTGGCTGCCGGCATTGCGGTTGCCGCCGTGGGGCTTGGCTGGTTCGGCTGGCAGCACCATCAGCTCAATTACCAGGACCAGTTGCAGACCGCGTTGGGCGAGCGACGCCAGCTCGAACTGCCGGACGGCTCACACCTGGAACTCAACGGACGCACGGCCCTGAAGGTCGACTTCAGCGCAGGCCAGCGGCGTATCGAACTGACGGCGGGCGAGGTGATGTTCAGCGTCGCCCACGACAGCGCCCGACCCTTTGTCGTCACCACCGGCCAAGGCTCGGTCACGGTCACCGGCACCCGCTTCGATGTACGCCTGGACCCGACCCGCACCCGGGTGGCGGTGGAGCAGGGCTCGGTCAAGGTGCAGGGGCGTGATGCCAGCCAGGCACTGTTGACGGCCGGGCTGGGTTCGCAGATCGACGCCCAGGGCAAGGTCGCCGCGCCTTATCCGGTGGACGCCGCCGCGCTGACCGCCTGGCGCAACGGCAAGCTGGTGTTCAACGATGCACCGCTCGGCGAGGTGGTCGAGGAAGTCTCGCGCTACCGCGCCCACCCCTTGCGGGTTGCGCCGGGGAAAGTGGCGGCCTTGCGCCTGAGCAGCACCTTCAGCAGTGACGACACCGATGCGCTGTTGCGCGCCCTGCCAAGCATCCTGCCAGTGGCCATCAAGACCCACGCCGATGGCTCCAGCGAAATAATCGCAAAATAAATTCAGGTTTTTTTTCAGTTGTTCGTCTTCCTGGCCAACTGCAACTGCCAAGCATTTCCATTTGCATGCAGATGGCGTTTTTATCCGGACTTTCAGGATTTCTCGACGACGTGAACAACAACAAGTTTTCCCCGCGTTCCGCTTCCCGCTCCCGTTGGTTGCCGCTGGCCCTGGCCCTGGCCGTCAGTGGCGGTATCGCCAGCAGCTATGCCGACCAGGCCGTGACCCGCATCCAGATCCAGGCCCAGCCGCTGGCATCGGCCCTGAGCCAGTTGGGCCAGCAGACGTCGTTGCAATTGTTCTTCAGTCCGGAGCTGGTCGCCGGCAAACAGGCCCCGGCGGTGTCCGGCACGCTGGCGCCGGAGGAGGCGCTGCAGACCTTGCTGCAAGGTAGCGGGCTGACCTACGAGATTTCCCAGGGCACCGTGGTGCTCAAGCCTGCGCAAACCGCCGGCACCCTGACCACCGGCAGCCTTGAGCTGGCGCCGACCGACGTCAAAGTGGTCGGCGACTGGCTGGGCAACGCCGAAGAGACCGTGGTGCAGAACCACCCAGGCGCGCGTACCGTGGTGCGGCGCGAGGCGATGATCGAGCAGGGCACGATGAACGTGCGCGATGCCCTGCGCGGCATACCCGGTGTGCAGGTGCAGGATTCCAACGGCACCGGTGGCAGCGATATCGCCCTGAACGTCGGTGTACGTGGCCTGACCTCGCGCCTGTCGCCACGCTCCACCGTGCTGATCGACGGCATCCCGGCGGCGTTCGCCCCCTATGGCCAGCCGCAGTTGTCCATGGCGCCGATCTCCTCCGGCAACCTCGACAGCGTCGACGTAGTGCGTGGCGCAGGTTCGGTGCGCTATGGCCCGCAGAACGTCGGCGGGGTGATCAACTTCGTGACCAGGGCGATTCCGGAAAAGACCACCGGCGAGCTGTCCACCACCCTGGAGACCTCCCGCCACGGTGGCTGGAAACATATCGAGTCGGCCTTCCTGGGCGGCACCGCCGACAACGGCCTGGGCGCGGCCCTGCTGTACTCCGGAGTCAATGGCAACGGCTATCGCAGCAGCAACAACGGCAACGACATCGACGATGTGCTGCTCAAGACCCACTGGGCGGTCACCGAGAGCGACGAGTTCTGGCTCAACTTCCATTACTACGACGCCAAGGCCGACATGCCCGGTGGCCTGACCCAGGCGCAGTTCGACGAGGACCCGTACCAGTCCGACCGCGACTACGACGACTTCAGCGGGCGGCGCAAGGATGTGTCCTTCAAGTACCTGCGCCAGATCGACGACGTGACCCAGTTCGAGATCCAGACCTACTACACCGACAGCTTCCGGGGCAGCACCATCGCCGCCCGCGACCAGAAGACCCTGTCGTCGTACCCGCGCAACTACCACACCTTCGCCATCGAGCCGCGCTTGTCGCGGATCTTCTATGCCGGCCCCACCACCCAGGAAGTCAGCGTCGGCTATCGCTACCTCAAGGAAGCGATGCACGAGCAGTCGAGCCGCCTGGCGCTGATCAACAATGTGCCGACCCAGACCCCGACATCCGACGGCCACGTGTTCCAGGACCGTACCGGCGGCACCGAGGCCAGCGCCTATTACATCGACGACAAGATCGATGTCGGCAACTGGACCATCACCCCGGGCATCCGCTTCGAGCACATCAACACCGACTGGCACGAGCGCCCGGTGCGTGGCACCAACGGTGTACCGGTGCAGGAAAAGAACCGCAGCATCACCAGCAACGAACCGTTGCCGGCGCTGAGTGTGATGTATCACCTGTCGGATGAGTGGAAGCTGTTCGCCAACTACGAGACCTCGTTCGGCAGCCTGCAGTACTTCCAGCTGGGCCAGGGTGGCGTCGGTGACCAGACCGCCAACGGCCTGGAGCCGGAAAAGGCCAAGACCTATGAAGTCGGTACCCGTTACAACAACGGCACCTGGGGTGGCGAGCTGACAGCGTTCTACATCGACTTCGATGACGAATTGCAGTTCATCAGCAACGACATCGGCTGGACCAACCTGGGCGCTACCAAGCACCAGGGTATCGAAGCGTCCATGCACTACGACCTGTCGGGCCTCGACCCACGCCTGCAAGGCCTGAGTGCCAATGCCGGCTACACCTACACCCGCGCCACCTACGAAGGCGAGATCCCGGGCTTCAAGGGCCGTGACCTGCCGTTCTACTCGCGCCAGGTGGCCACCGCCGGGCTGCGTTACCAGATCAATCGCTGGACCTGGAACCTGGATGCCTTCGCCCAGTCGAAACAGCGCGCACCGGGCACCGGCATGAATGCCGATGGCAGCTTCAACGGCAACTACATCACCGAGCCGAGTGCCGATGGCCAGTTCGGCGACATCCCGGGTTACGTGACCTGGGCGGCGCGGGGTGGCTATGACTTCGGTCCGCAGCTGTCGAACCTGAAGCTGGCGGCGGGGGTGAAGAACATCTTCGACAAGCAGTATTACACCCGCTCCAGCGACAACAACGCGGGGCTCTACCTGGGTGAGCCGCGTACCTTCTATGTGCAGGCCAGTGTAGGGTTCTGATGCCATTCGCGGGGCAAGCCCGCTCCTACGGTAGGAGCGGGCTTGCCCCGCGATGCTTTCCTGCTCAGGTCACAACTTCAGCCGGCGACACGATGCTGGTCTTGCCTCCACGCGAACGTCCCGAGCTCAGGTAGGCGGCAATCGACTCCTGAGTCACTTCACCCAGAAAACCCTGCCCGGCATCCAGTACCGGCAACCACGACCGATTGAACTCGTACATCCGCGACAGCAGGATGCGCAGGTGCTCGTCATGAGCAGCCGTGGCGTTGAAGTCGTGCAGGAAGTCGGCGCAGCTGCCTTGCTGGCGATGCAGGTCGCGACGGCGCACGTAGCCCAGGGCCCTGTTCTGCCCGCCGGTGACCACCACATGGCGGCGGTCATGCTCGTCCATCAGTTCCAGGGCTTCGCTTACGGGCGTTTCCGGACTTACCGACGGCGCGTTGTCGGCGGCATCCTCGGCACGCACCAGCAACAGGCGCTTGAGGGTGCTGTCCTGGCCGACGAAATTACTCACGAAGTCATCGGCCGGGTGCGCCAGCAGGGTATCGGGGTGGTCGATCTGGACCAGTTTTCCGGCCCGGAAGATGGCGATCTTGTCGCCCAGTTTGATGGCCTCGTCGATGTCATGGCTGACCATGATCACCGTCTTGTTCAGCGCCCGCTGCATCTCGAAGAACTCGTTCTGGATCATCTCGCGGTTGATCGGGTCGACCGCGCCGAACGGCTCGTCCATCAGCAGCAACGGCGCTTCGGCGGCCAGGGCGCGGATCACGCCGATGCGCTGTTGCTGGCCACCGGACAGCTCGCGTGGGTAGCGCTGCAGGTACTGCTTGGGCTCGAGCTTGATCATGCTCATCAGTTCGCGGGCGCGCTCGTGGCATTTCTGCTTGTCCCAGCCCAGCAGGCGCGGGACCACGGTGATGTTCTCCTCGATGGTCATGTTGGGGAACAGGCCGATCTGCTGGATCACATAACCGATGCGCCGACGCAGGGTCACTTCGTCGAGGCCGGTGGTGTCCTCGCCGTTGATCAGCACCTTGCCGGAAGTGGGGGTGATCAGCCGGTTGATCATCTTCAGCGTGGTGCTCTTGCCGCAGCCGGACGGGCCGAGGAACACGCAGATTTCGCCTTCGTTGACGGTCAGGCTGACAGCGTCGACGGCTTTGACGTCCTTGCCGTTGGCGTGAAAGGTCTTGCACAGGTTCTGGAGTTCGATCATTTACGCAGTCCTTCCGGGGTCAGGGCACGTTGCAGGGTTTGCAGCAGCAGGTCGGCGAAGATGGCCAGGAGGCTCACCAGCACGGCGCCGACCAGCAGCATCGACATGTCGCTGCGGCTGATGGAGGTCAGGATGAGTACACCCAGGCCGCCGGCGCCGATGGTCGCGGCAATGGTCATCACGCCGATGTTCATCACCACGGCCGTGCGTACGCCGGCGAGGATCACCGGCACGGCAATGGGCAGTTCGACCATGCGCAGGCGCTGGCCGAAGGTCATGCCGATGCCACGTGCCGCCTCGCGGATGCCGGGCTCGACAGTGGTCAGCGCCAGGTAGGTGTTGCGCAGGATCGGCAGCAATGAATAGAGGAAAACGGCGGTGATGGCCGGTAAGGGGCCGAGGCCCTGGCCGAACTTGGAGTAGAACGGCAGCAACAGGCCGAACAGGGCGATGGAGGGAATAGTCAGCAACACTGTGGCGCTGGCCTGCAGGGGACCTGCCAGGACCGGGAAACGGGTCATCAGGATGCCCAGCGGCACGCCGAACAGAATCGCCAGGCTCACGGCGATGCCGACCAGGGTGATGTGTTGCCAGGTCAGGTGCAGCACCTGGGCCCAGTCCAGATGAGCGAAGGTATCGAGCATGTTCATGGCCGCTCCTGTGCAGGTGGATGCTGGCGCAAGTACTCGGCGGCGACCTTGGCCGGGCTCTGGTGCTGGACGTCGACCTTGGCGTTGAGCTGACGCATGGTTTGATCATCCAGCTGTTCGGCCAGCGGCTTGAGCAGGCTGGCCAGTTGCGGGTGGGCGTCGAGCACTTCCTTGCGTACCACGGGGGCCGCGGTGTAGTCGGGGAAGTAGTGTTTGTCGTCTTCGAGCAGCTTGAGGTCGAAGGCGTTCAGGCGGCCGTCGGTGGTGTAGACCAGACCACTGAACACCTGGCCATTGCGCAGGGCGGTGTAGACCAGGCCGGCGTCCATCTGGCGGATGTTGCGGCGGGTCAGCTGCAGGTCGTAGGTCTGGGTCAGGCCGACCAGACCGTCGGGGCGGTTGGCGAACTCGGTGTCCAGGGCCAGCACATGATCGCGCTCCTGCTCGTCGCGCAAGACCTGGTTCAACTGGCTGATGCTGTTTACCTGCGGATAGCGCTCGGCGACCTTGCGCGGCAGGGCCAGGGCGTAGGTGTTGCTGAACCTGGAAGGAGCCAGCCAGATCAGGCCCTTTTGCGCATCCAGCGCCTTGACCCTGGCATAGGTGGCGGCGGCATCGGGCATGCGTTCGTCGATATGGTTGTAGGACACCAGCGATACCCCGGTGTATTCCCAGACCATGTCCAACTGGCCGGTTTCATGGGCGCTACGGGCCAGGTTGCTGCCCAGGCCACCGGTGATGCGCACGTCGAAGCCGTTCTGCTCGAGGTAGCGGGCGGTGATTTCGGCCAGCACGGTCTGTTCGGTGAAGACCCGCGCGCCGAGGCGAATTACAGGTTTTTCCAGCGCCTGGGCAAATCCTGAAAACAGCAGGGCCGCGCCCAGTAACAAGGCGATTCTTTTCATGGCAACTCCTTCGCTTAGCGGGCCAGGCCGCGTTCGAGCCAACGTCGGCTACCCTGGGCCACCAGGGCATCGAGCAGCAGGGCGAGCAGGGCAGTGCAGGCCGCGCCGAGCAACAGCTGCGGCTGATTGTTCAGGGCAATACCGGGGAAAATCAGGCTGCCCAGACTGTTGGCGCCGATCAGGAACGACAGCGGTGCCGTGCCGACGTTGATCGCCAGGGCCACCCGCACACCGCCGACGATGATCGGCACGGCATTGGGCAACTCGACCTGCCAGAGACACTGGCGCGGGGTCATGCCGATACCGGTGGCGGCTTCCTTGAGCGAGGCGGGAACGTTTTTCAGGCCCTCGTAGGTGTTGCGCACGATGGGCAGCAGAGAGGCGAGGAACAAGGCGAAGATCGCCGGGCCTGCGCCGATGCCCAGAACGCTCAGGGCAATGGCCAGGACGGCCAGGGGCGGGATGGTGTTGCCAATGTTGAAGCACTGCATGAAACGTTCGGCGCGGTCGACCCTATGCGGTCGACTCAAGGCAATGCCAGCGGGTATGCCCACGGCCAGCGCCGCCACCATCGACAGCAACACCAGCATCAGGTGCGCTTGCAGGTAGAACCACAGATCGGCGCGGTAGTGCGCGATCGTATCGATGCCGATCCAGTGGATCAGCAGGGCCAGGATGACGAGCGCGAAGGCACATCCCATCAGCCCCTTGCCATAGCGTATAGCCACAGGCGGACTCCTTTTGTAGTCGGCGAACACACTCCCGTGGCGGCCGCCATTCCAGGCGGCAGGCAGTGTGATCGCGATAAGCAGCGTGCCGTCCGCAGGGGAGCGAAACACGCCATAAGCGAAGCCCCGTCGGGCTCGTAGTGCCGGTGAAACCAACCCTGACGAACGGTCATGACCGTTCGGGCAACAGGGGAGTGGACGCCTCCACAGCGTTAAAGGTTCCCATCTGAAGCGGCATTTGGCCAGTGTTAATACCTGGCAGGTGCGAAATTTCACGCGAAAAAACAGCGCCTTTCCGAGCTGCAGGCGTTGATGTTCCTGCTATCCACCATCTGTCTCAAACTTCAGCATGACCACTGACAATTTTGTGATAGTCGCTTGAGGGAATATTCCTCTAGGGGTATTTTATTGGCATGGTCAATCAGGTTTTGCACGGAGTTTCTTGGAGAATTCGAACGCTTCGAGAAACCAGTCAAGAAGGAGTTGTTAGCTCATTTGAAGTTGCTGGAACTCCGTGGGCCAGCGTTGGGGCGGCCAAGCGTGGACACGCTCAAGGGGGCACGGCACTCCAATATGAAAGAGTTGCGATTCACTGCTGGCGATGGGGTCTGGCGCGTGGCCTTTGCATTTGATCCCATGCGGCAAGCCATTCTTCTAGTGGCTGCAGACAAGGCGGGAGTCAGTGAGAACAGGTTCTACAGAAGTTTGATCAGGCGTGCCGATGATCGCTTCGACAGGCATCTGCTGAGAGGAGAAGACGATGTCCAAGACACTTGATGAAGTCCTTAACAGCTTGTCGCCGGAGTTCAGGGCTGAAGTTGAAGAGCGTGGGCGTGAGCTGATTCGTGAGGAGATGACGCTCCAGGCATTGCGCAAAGCATTGAATGTCACTCAAGAAAGCGTGGCCGAACGTTTGGAGGTTCGCCAGGCAAATGTGTCCAAGTTCGAGAAACGTGAGGACATGTTGATTTCAACGCTGCGCAGCTATGTGGAAGCTTTGGGAGGCACGCTTGACCTGGTTGTGCGTATGCCAGGCCGTGGGCCGGTCACGCTGGAGGGCTTTCCCACGGGGCGAGCCTCACGCGACTAGCTTGGTGCACGGGCACTACTCGACTGGCGGAGGGGATCAAATTTTGGTCCCCGCCTGACTTCAGGTATGATACCGCCCCTTTTTCAATCCCCAGTCAGGCGATTTCCCATGACCAACCAGGCCGCCGAAGTCGCGAAACGCCGCACTTTCGCCATTATTTCCCACCCCGACGCCGGTAAGACCACCATCACCGAGAAGCTCTTGCTGATGGGCAAGGCGATCGCCGTTGCCGGTACGGTGAAGTCGCGCAAGTCCGACCGCCATGCCACCTCCGACTGGATGGAGATGGAGAAGCAGCGTGGTATCTCCATCACCACCTCGGTGATGCAGTTCCCCTATCGCGAGCACATGATCAACCTGCTCGACACCCCGGGCCACGAAGACTTCTCCGAAGATACCTACCGCACCCTGACCGCGGTCGACTCGGCGCTGATGGTGCTCGACGGCGGTAAAGGGGTCGAGCCACGGACCATCGCCCTGATGGACGTCTGCCGCCTGCGTGACACGCCGATCGTCAGCTTCATCAACAAGCTCGACCGTGACATCCGCGACCCGATCGAACTGCTCGACGAGATCGAAGCGGTCCTGAAGATCAAGGCCGCGCCGATCACCTGGCCGATCGGTTGCTACCGCGATTTCAAAGGCGTGTACCACCTTTCCGGTGACTACATCATCGTCTACACCCCGGGCCACGGCCACGAGCGTACCGAGGTGAAGATCATCGAGAAGCTCGACTCCGACGAGGCTCGCGCCCACTTGGGTGACGAGTACGAGCGCTTCCTCGAGCAGCTGGAGCTGGTCCAGGGCGCCTGCCACGAGTTCGACCAGGACGAGTTCATGCGCGGCGAGCTGACCCCGGTGTTCTTCGGTACTGCCTTGGGCAACTTCGGAGTCGACCATGTGCTCGACGCCGTGGTCGACTGGGCGCCGCGCCCGCTGCCGCGTGAAGCCAACGAGCGCAGCGTGGAGCCGACCGAAGAGAAGTTCAGCGGTTTCGTGTTCAAGATCCAGGCGAACATGGACCCCAAGCACCGCGACCGCATCGCCTTCATGCGCATCTGCTCGGGCCGCTACGAGAAGGGCATGAAGATGCGCCACGTGCGCACCGGCAAGGACCTGCGCATCGGCGACGCGCTGACCTTCTTCTCCTCCGAGCGTGAGCAGCTGGAAGAAGCCTGGGCGGGCGACATCATCGGCCTGCACAACCACGGCACCATCCAGATCGGCGATACCTTCAGCGAAGGCGAGAGCCTGGGCTTCACCGGGATCCCGCACTTCGCGCCGGAGCTGTTCCGCCGCGTTCGCCTGAAGGACCCGCTCAAGTCCAAGCAACTGCGCCAGGGCCTGCAACAGCTGGCCGAAGAAGGCGCGACCCAGGTGTTCTTCCCCGAGCGCAGCAACGACATCATTCTCGGCGCCGTCGGTGTGCTGCAGTTCGATGTGGTCGCCAGCCGGTTGAAGGAAGAGTACAAGGTCGAGTGCGCCTACGAGCCGATCACCGTCTGGTCGGCGCGCTGGATCAGCTGCGACGACAAGAAGAAGCTCGAGGAATTCAAGGTCAAGGCCATGGAGAACCTGGCCATCGACGGTGGCGGTCACCTGACCTACCTGGCGCCGACCCGGGTCAACCTGTCGCTGATGGAAGAGCGCTGGCCGGATGTGAAATTCCGCGCGACCCGCGAGCACCACTAAGACGCATCGCAGGCTACGCCAGCTCCCACAGGTAATTCACGACCTGTGTGGGAGCTGGCGAAGCCTGCGATGGGCCGCAAAGCGGCCCCGATAGACTCAATTCCCCGCCTTGATACTGGTCCAGATCCGCGTGCGAATGCGGTCGATCTTCGCCGGCATCGCCTCCAGCGCGTACAGCTTGCCCATCACATCTTCGCTCGGATAGATCATGCTATTGGCCTTCAAGGCCGGGTCCACCAGCGCGTCAGCCTTGAGGTTACCATTGGCGTACTGCACATGGTCGCTGATATTGGCCATCACCTCAGGCTGCAGCAGGTAGTTCATGTAGGCGTAAGCGGCCTTCTCGTCGGGCGCATCGGCCGGCATGGCAACCATGTCGAACCACATCGGCGCGCCTTCCCTGGGGATCGAATAACCGACCTTCACCCCGTTCTTCGCTTCATCGGCGCGATTCTTCGCCTGCAGCACGTCACCCGAGAAGCCCACCACCACGCAGACATCGCCATTGGCCAGGTCACCCGTGTACTTGGAGGAGTGGAAGTAGCTGATGTTCGGACGCACCTTCATCAGCAGTTCCTTGGCCTTGTCGTAGTCCTTGGGGTCCTGGCTGTGGTGCGGCAGGCCCAGGTAGTGCAGGGCGATGGGCAGCAGTTCGGGACCATTGTCGAGCACGGCGACGCCGCAGCTCTTGAGCTTGCTGATGTACTCGGGCTTGAAGATCAGGTCCCAGGAATCCACCGGGGCGCTGTCGCCCAGCACGGCCTTGACCTTGTCGATGTTGTAGCCGATGCCGGTGCTGCCCCACAGGTAGGGGAAGCCGTACTGGTTGCCGGGGTCGTTGACCTCCAGGGCCCTGAGCAGAACCGGGTTGAGGTTCTGCCAGTTCGGCAGCTGGTCCTTGTCGAGCTTTTTCAAGGCCTTGCCCTGGATCTGCCGGGCCATGAAATGGTTGGAGGGAAACACCACGTCGTAGCCGGAATTGCCGGTCATCAGCTTGCCGTCGAGGGTTTCGTTGCTGTCGAACACGTCGTAGGTCGGCGTGATGCCACTGGCGTGCTGGAACTGCTTGAGGGTGTCGGGGGCGATGTAGCTGGACCAGTTGTAGATTTTCACCGAATCGGCCGCCTGGGCGACGGATGCTGCCAACAGCAGCGGGGCGAAGAGCAATGGGCGCATGTCTGGATTCCTTGCTTTGTTTGTTGTTATCGAAGGAGGCAGGCGATCAAGTGATCAGAAAATCAGCACGTAGGTCTTGCGCACGGTTTCCTGGATGTCCCAGATACCGGTGCTGTTGGCGGGCAGCATGATGGCGTCACCCGCTTCGATGGTCAGCGGCTCGCCGCCATCGGGGGTGAAGGTGCAGCGGCCCTTGATGAAGTGACAGAACTCCTGCTGCACGATCTGCCGGCGCCAGCGGCCCGGGGTGCATTCCCAGATGCCGGTCTCGACGCCGTCGCTGCGCTCGACAGCGGTCACCGAGGCGATCGATACCGGCTCGTCCAGGGGCACGGCAACCGGATTTGAGTCTTGCAGTACAACAGTGTCGGTGTTCTTGAACTGGGTAATGCCCATGGCGGTGGATCCTGGTCAGGGGGAACGAAAAGTCAGCGCATGAAACCTTCCATGAAGTCCGCCACGCCGCTGGCCAGGCGCCGGCGCCAGGGGGCGCTGGCGGGGTTGGCGAGGGTCTGGTCTTCATGGACGAAACTCTTGATGATCGCGTTGTAGCCCAGCCAGCGGCACGGCTCCGGTTCCCAGCCGGCGAGGCTGGCCAGGGTGCTGTCGGGGTGGACCCAGGGTTGTTCGGTCAGCGGGCTGCGCCGTTCGAGGATCAGCTCGGCCAGAGTACGGCCGCCCAGGTTGCTGGCACCGACACCTTCGCCGCCATAGCCACCGGCCAGGGCGATGCCTTGTCGGCGATCGCAGAGCATGTGCGGCCGGAAGCGCCGGGCCATGCCCAGGTTGCCGCCCCAGGCGTGAGTGATGGCAACGTCCTTCAGTTGCGGGAACAGCTCACCGAACAGGTAGCGGCGCAGCTCGATCTCGCTCTGGGTGAGGTCGAAGTTCTCGCGCAGGCGGCCGGCAAAGCGGTAGCCGCCACGGGCACCGAACACCAGGCGATTGTCGGCGCTGCGCTGTCCGTAGGTGACCTGGCGGCTGTTCTCGCTGAAGGCCTGGCCACGGTTGAGGCCGATCTTTTCCCAGACCTGCTCGGGCAACGGCTCGGTGGCCACCAGCAGGCTCTGTACCGGCATCTGGTAGCGGCCCAGCGGTGGCAGGTTCACCGAATAACCTTCGACGGCCGGCACCAGCCACTGGCATTTGATCCGGGCCTGGGCTGTGCGCACTTCGCCGCTGCGCCAGTCGATCACCGGGCTGTTCTCGTACAGGCGCACGCCCAGGCGCTCCACGCTGCGGGCCAGGCCACGGGCCAGCCGGGCTGGCTGGATGGTCGCGACATTGGGGTTGAAGATGGCCCCGTATGACTTGCGCACGCGCAATTGCCTGGCCAGTTGTTCGGGGCTCAGCCAGCTGTAGTCCTGTTCGGTCAGGCCCTGCTTGTAGAGTTTGTCCAGGTAATGGCGCAGGGTGGTCTGCTGCTCGGGGTAGCGTGCCGCGCAATACAGCACGCCGCCCTTGCGGTAGTCGCAGGCGATGCCTTCGCGTTCCAGCACCTGCTGCACCTCATCGGGAATGCCGTGCAGCAGGTCGTAGGACGCCCGGCGTTGTTCGGGGGAACTGGCCGCCAGAAGGCGGTCTTCGCCCAGCAGGTTGCCCATCAGCCAGCCACCGTTGCGCCCGGAGGCGCCAAAGCCTGCGAAATTGGCCTCGACGATGGCGATGTTCAGCTGCGGGGCCTGCTGCTTGAGGTAGTAGGCGGTCCACAGCCCGGTGTAACCGGCGCCGATGATGCATACATCCACGTCCAGGTCCCGGTGCAGGGCGGGGCGCGGGGTCAGCGGCTCATCCAGCTGGTCCATCCAAAGGCTGATCTTGCGCCATGCCTGCATGCTGTTCGGCTCCACATCCGTTACGGTCTGTGGCGATCCTAGAAGCTGGCGGGGGCTGTTGTCCTAGCTGCGTGCACGCAGAGAATTCTGCCTCACCCAGGCCTTGGGCGAGAGTCCGGTGTGCTGGCGGAAGGCCTTGTAGAAGGCGGACAGCGAGTTGAAGCCGGCGGCAAACGCCAGGTCGTCGACCTTGGTGCTGGCCGGTGCCTGGTCCAGGCGGGTCAGCAGGTGCTGCAGGCGCGCCTGGTTGACGTAGCGGTAGAAGCTCTGGCCGAGCACCTGGTTGAGCAGGTAAGAGATCTGGTTACGGCTGTAGCCACTTTCCTCGGCAACCTGCTGCAGGTCCAGTTCCGGGTCCAGGTAGGGTTGCTGGTGCTGGAAGTATTGCTCCAGGTCCTGGGCCATGGTGCTCAACTGGCGGGGCGACAGCCCCAGGCGACTGGTGGCCGGGCGCAGTCCGCCGGGCTGGGCCTGGCCGTCCTGGCGCACCAGCGTGGCGTACTCGTTGACCCGCCAGATCAGGCCGTCCCGGACGGTGATGGCTTCGCTGGACTGGAACGCCACCAGGCCCTCGCCACCCTGCACCGTGACCTGGTACTGGATGAAGGCAGTGCAGCCGTCGACGCGGATGCGGTCGCTGTGGACGATGTCTTCACCGGCCTCGCGGGGCAGGCAGGCGCGCACGTATTCGCGCAGCTCGCGATGGCCGAGCACGCGGTTCTGGAAGAAGTCGTGGTACTGGATCTCGGGGTGGTACAGGGCCATGACCCCGTCCAGGTCGCGATGCTTCCAGCACAGGTGGTAGCGCAGGACGGTGGCGGCGGTTTCCGGGGTTTGTTCCGGGCCGTCGGGGAGGATTTCGGCGGGCATCCGGCGATAGTGATGGAGGGGCTTTCGCGGGTCAAGCCCGCTCCTACATGGGTAGGAGCGGGCTTGACCCGCGAGGGTTCTAGAGGAACTGCTCCGCGTAATGACACGCCACCTGCCGCGTGCCCACCTGCCTGAACGCTGGCACCTCGGAGGCGCAGCGCTCGGTGGCATACGGGCAGCGCTTGTGGAAGGCACAGCCCGGCGGCGGGTCCAGCGGGTTGGGCAATTCGCCTGCGATCTTGATCTTGGGCTTGAGCGGATCCGGGTGAATGGTCGGGGTAGCCGACAGCAGCGCCTGGGTGTAGGGGTGCAGCGGCTTGTTGTAGATATCCTCCTTGGGCCCCATTTCCGCCGGGCGACCGAGGTACATGACCAGCACCTGGTCGGCGACATGGCGCACCACCGCCAGGTTGTGGGAGATGAACACGTAGGCGGTGTTGAACTCTTTCTGCAGGTCCATGAACAGGTTCAGCACCTGGGCCTGGATCGACACGTCCAGCGCCGACGTCGGTTCATCGGCCACCAGCACCTTCGGTTGCAGCATCATCGCCCGGGCCAGGGCGATACGCTGGCGCTGGCCACCGGAGAACATGTGCGGGTAGCGCTGGTAGTGCTCCGGGCGCAGGCCGACCTGCTGCATCATGGCCTGGACCTTCTCCCGGCGTTCGGCCTTGCTCAGGTTGGTATTGATCAACAGCGGCTCGGCCAGCTGGTCGCCGATCTTCTGCCGCGGGTTGAGCGAGGCGTACGGGCTCTGGAACACCATCTGCACATCCTTGCGCAGCTGCTTGCGTTCGGCCTTGTTGGCCCCGGCCACTTCATGCCCGGCAATCTTCAGCGAACCGGAAGAAGGCTCTTCGATCAGGGTCAGCGCCCGGGCCAGGGTCGACTTGCCGCAACCGGACTCGCCGACCACGGCCAGGGTCTTGCCGGCCTCCAGTTCAAAGGACACCCCGTTGAGTGCACGGACCAGGGCATGGCCCTTGAACAGGCCACGGGAAACTTCGTAGTGACGGGTCAGTTCACGGGCGGTAAGGACGACAGTCATTACGCCACCTCCTGGTTCAGCGGGTAGAAACAACGGACCTGGCTATGAGCCTGGGGATCGAGGCTGGGGCGCTGCCGGCGGCAGTTGTCCTGCACATAGGGGCAGCGCGGCGAGAGCAGGCAGCCCTCGGGCCGGTCGTAGCGGCCGGGGACGATGCCGGGCAGGGTCGCCAGGCGCTCGGCACCTTCGCTGTGCTCGGGGATCGCCGCCAGCAGCGCTTCGCTGTAGGGGTGCGCAGGCAGATCGAACAGCTCCGGCACCTGGCCGACTTCCACGGCTTGCCCTGCATACATCACGCAGACCCGCCTGGCGGTTTCGGCCACCACGGCCAGGTCGTGGGTGATCAGGATCAGGGCCATGTTCTGCTCTTTCTGCAGGTTGAGCAGCAGTTCCATGATCTGCGCCTGGATGGTCACGTCCAGGGCGGTGGTCGGTTCGTCGGCGATCAGCAGCTTGGGTTCGCCGGCAATGGCCATGGCAATGGCGACACGCTGGCTCATGCCACCGGAAAGCTGGTGCGGGTAGGCGTCGAGGCGGCTTTCGGGCGCCGGGATTTCAACTTTCTTGAGCAGTTCCAGGGCCCGCTGACGGGCCGCCTTGCCGCGCAGGCCAAGGTGCTGGCGCAGGACCTCCTCGATCTGGAAGCCCACGGTGTAGCTGGGGTTGAGGGCGGTCATCGGGTCCTGGAAGACCATGGCCATGTCCTTGCCCACCACCTTGCGTCGCTGGCGGCCGCTGAGCTTGAGCATGTCGTTGCCGTCGAAGGTCAGGGCGTCGGCGGTGATTCGCCCGGGGGCGTCGATCAGGCCCATCAGCGCCATCATGGTCACCGATTTGCCCGAGCCGGACTCGCCGACAATCGCCAACACCTCGCCTTCGTTCACGTTCAGGTCGAGGCCGTCGACCACCGGCACCGCGTTGGCGTCGCCAAAGCGCACATTCAGATTCTTGATTTGCAGAAGTGACATGGCGATCTCCTCAGGCGGCATTCTTGAGTTTCGGGTCCAGCGCATCGCGCAGTCCGTCACCCATCAGGTTGATTGCCAGCACGCTGAGCAAAATGGTCAGGCCAGGCAGGCTGACGACCCACCAGGCGCGTTCGATGTAGTCGCGGGCCGAGGCCAGCATGGTGCCCCACTCGGGGGTCGGCGGCTGTACGCCCAGGCCCAGGAAGCCCAGGGCGGCGGCATCGAGGATCGCCGAGGAGAAACTCAGGGTGGCCTGGACGATCAGCGGCGCCATGCAGTTGGGCAGCACGGTGACGAACATCAGGCGCGGCAGGCCGGCACCGGCCAGGCGGGCGGCGGTGACGTAGTCGCGGTTGAGCTCGCCCATGACTGCGGCACGGGTCAGGCGCACGTAGGAGGGTAGCGAGACGATGGCAATGGCGATCACGGTGTTGATCAGGCCAGGGCCGAGGATGGCGACGATGGCCACGGCCAGCAGCAGCGACGGCAAGGCCAGCATCACGTCCATCAGGCGCATGATCGAGGGACCGAGGATACGCGGGAAGAACCCGGCCAACAGGCCGAGGAAGACCCCCGGGATCAGTGAGATCACCACCGACGACAGGCCGATCAGCAACGACAGGCGCGCGCCTGTGATCAGCCGCGACAGCAGGTCGCGACCCAGCTCATCGGTGCCGAGGATGAATTGCCAGTTGCCGCCTTCGAGCCACACCGGCGGGGTCAGCAGGAAGTCGCGGTATTGCTCGCTGGGGTTGTGCGGTGCGACCCAGGGAGCGAACAGGGCGCAGAACACGATCAGGCACATGAACATCAGGCCTGCGACCGCGCCCTTGTTGCGCGAGAACGCCTGCCAGAACTCCTTGTACGGCGACGGGTAGAGCAGGCTCTGGTCGACCGGGGTGGCCGGAGTGGTCACGGATTTTGCAATGGGAGTTGTCATGACGGAGGCCTCAGCGCTGATGACGGATGCGTGGGTTGGCCAGGCCGTAGAGGATGTCCACGACGAAGTTGACCAGGATCACCAGGCAGGCAATCAACAGGATGCCGTTCTGTACCACGGGGTAGTCACGGGCGCCGATGGCTTCGATCAGCCACTTGCCGATGCCCGGCCAGGAAAAGATGGTTTCGGTCAGGACGGCACCTGCGAGCAAGGTGCCGACCTGCAGGCCGAACACCGTCAGCACCGGAATCAGCGCGTTGCGCAGGCCGTGCACGAACACCACCCGTGCCGGCGACAGGCCCTTGGCCCGGGCGGTGCGGATGTAGTCTTCGCGCAGCACTTCAAGCATCGAGGAGCGGGTCATGCGGGCGATCACCGCCAGCGGGATGGTGCCCAGGACAATGGCTGGCAGGATCAGGTGCATCACCGCGTCCTTGAAGGCGCCTTCTTCATCGCTGAGCAGGGTGTCGATGAGCATGAAGCCGGTTTTCGGCTCGATGTCGTAGAGCAGGTCGATGCGTCCGGACACCGGGGTCCAGCCCAGGCTCACGGAGAAGAACATGATCAGGATCAGGCCCCACCAGAAGATCGGCATCGAATAGCCCGCCAGGGAAATCCCCATCACCCCGTGGTCGAACAGCGACCCGCGCTTGAGCGCGGCGATCACCCCGGCCAGCAGGCCGACTATCCCGGCGAACACCAGGGCGGCGAAGGCCAGTTCCAGGGTGGCCGGGAACAGGGTGAGGAATTCGTTCCAGACGCTTTCGCGGGTGCGCAGGGATTCGCCCAGGTCGCCCTGGGCCAGTTTGCCGACGTAATCCAGGTACTGCTCGGGCAAGGGTTTGTTCAGCCCCAGGCGCTCCATGGCCTGGGCGTGCATCTCGGGGTCGACACGGCGCTCACCCATCATGACTTCCACCGGGTCGCCCGGTATCAGTCGTATGAGCGCGAAGGTCAGCAAGGTGATGCCGAAAAAGGTCGGGATCAAGAGTCCCAGGCGCCGGGCAATAAAACTTAACATCTTCTGGTGTACCTCATCAGCCGCTAAGGCATACCCATCGGCACCCGGGTAGGGCGCCGACGGTCGTTCTTGTTCTACTTCACCTGGGTAGTGGCGAAGTTGTTATTGGTGAGGGGGTTGATGTGGTACCCCTCCACGTTATCGCGCATGGCGGTGAACATCTTCGGATGCGCCATGCTGATCCACGGTTGATCTTCATCGTACACCGCCAGCGCCTTTACATAGAGCGCTGCACGCTCATTCGTATCGGTGATGGTGCGCGCCTGGTCGATCAACGCCTGGAAGGTCTTGTTGCACCAGCGGGCATAGTTCTCGCCGCTCTTGACCGCATCGCAGCTGAGCAACGGGGTCAGGAAGTTGTCCGGGTCGCCGTTGTCGCCGGCCCAGCCGGCCGAGACCATGTCCGCCTCGCCGTTCTTGGCGCGGCGCAGCATCTCGGCCCACTCCATGACGCGGATATCGACCTTGAGGCCGATCTTGCCGAGGTCGGCCTGGAGCATTTCGGCGCTCAGGCGGGGGTTGGGGTTGGTCGCGCCGCCGCCGTTGCGGGTGAACAGGGTCAGTACGGTGCCCGGCGGCACGCCGGCTTCCTTGAGCAGGGCGCGGGCCTTGTCCAGGTCGCGGGGCGGGTTGTGGTTGGCGGTGTTGTAGCCGATCAGGGTCGGCGGGTAGGGATTGACCCCGACCAGGGCGTTGCCCTTGCCGAACAGCTGGTCGACGTGGGTCTGGCGATCGAAGGCGATGTTGATGGCTTTGCGCACGCGTACATCGCTCAGGTACTTGTGCTCGGTATTGAGCGAGATGTAGCCGGTGGTCAGGGCTTCCAGCTCGGCCACCTTCAACTTGGGATCGGCCTTGATGCTGGGAATGTCATCGGGCTTGGGGTACAGCGCCACCTGGCATTCGTTGGCCTTGAGCTTTTGCAGGCGCACATTGTTGTCGCTGGCGATGGCGAAGATCAGCGCGTCGGCCGGTGGCTTGCCGCGGAAGTAGTCGGGGTTGGGCTTGTAGCGGACCTGGGCGTCCTTGTTGTAGCGCTGGAAGATGAACGGGCCGGTGCCGATCGGCTTGCTGTTGAGGTCGCCGGTCTTGCCGGCCTTGAGCAACTGGTCGCCGTACTCGGCCGAGTAGATCGAAGTGAAGGCCATGGCCAGGTCGCGCAGGAACGGCGCTTCCGGGCGGGTGAGGGTGAAGACCACGGTATGCTCGTCGGTCTTCTCGACGCTTTTGAGCAGGTCCTTGAAGCCCATGCTCTCGAAATACGGGAAACCGACGCTGGTCTTGTTGTGCCACGGATGATTGGGGTCGAGCTGACGCTGGAAGCTCCATAGCACGTCGTCGGCGTTCATCGTCCGGGTCGGCTTGAAGTACTCGGTGGTATGGAACTTGACCCCTTGGCGCAGGTGGAAGGTGTAGGTCAGGCCGTCGGCACTGATCTCCCAGCGCTCGGCCAGGGCCGGCTGGATCTCGGTAGTGCCGGGGCGGAAATCGACCAGGCGGTTGAACACCGTCTCGGCCGAGGCGTCGGCGGTGACGGCCGTGGTGTACTGGACGATGTCGAAGCCTTCCGGGCTGCCCTCGGTGCAGACCACCAGCGGCTTGGCCGAAAGGCCCGCGGCAGCGCTCAACAGGACGGCTGCCAGGGCAGCCTGTAGCGGTAGCAATTTCATGAAACCTCCCGGCTATCAAGTGTAGCCAGCGTAGTCGCCGCGGCCGGTCCAGTGAACCGGTCGCGGCTGTGGACGCTAGAGAATGTTGAACGGAATGGTGGTCACGATCCGCAGCTCGTCCAGGCTGCCGTCGCCCTGGTTCTTGCTGGCCCGGTGCGCGGTGTAGGTGGCGCGGATGGTGGTGTCCTTGAGCGCGCCGCTCTGTACCGCATAGCTGCTGCCGATGCCCCACTCGTAGTGATTCTCGTCATCGAGGTTGTTCACGTCATAGCCGGTGCCGGTGTAGTGGGTGCCGTCGATGCCCCAGCCGCGGGCGTTGTACAGGTTGAACTTGAGGCCGGGAACGCCGTACTGGGCCATGTTCAGCACATAGGCGATCTGCATGGACTTCTCGTTCGGGCCGTTGAAGTCCGAGAGCAGGGAGTTGGCCAGGAAGATGGCGTTGGTTTCGTGCAGGTAGTCGAAGTACTCGTTACCGTTCACCTGCTGGTAGGAGAAGGTCAGGCTGTGGGCCTGGTGGTTCAGGCCCAGCGACAGGCTGTAGGTGTCGTTGTCGATTTCGCCCAGTTTGCGGCGGCCTTCATCCTGGGTCTTGTAGTAGTTCAGGCCGGTGGACAGGCTCAGCACCGAGCTGTCGCCCAGCTCGTGGTTGGCGCCGAAGTAGTACTGGTTCCAGAAGTCCTCGACCTTGGACACGTACAGGCTGGTCTTGAGGCTCTGCAGCGGCTGGTAGTTGAGGCCGGCCATGCTGACGCGGTCGGTTTCCGCGCCGTTGGCGCCGTATTCGGAGCGGAACTTGCTCAGGCTCTGCTCGGTACGTGGCGACACGCGGTCGAAGGTGCCGGCATCGAACGACAGGTTGTCGAACTCTTCGCTGTGCAGGCTCACGCCCTGGAAGCTCGAGGGCAGGGCACGGTTGCCGATGAAGGTGATCACCGGAGTGTCGACCGAGTGGCGGCCGGCGGTCAGGGTGGTGTTGGAGACCCGTGCCTTGACGTTGGCCAGGCCCATCTTGCTCCACTGGCCGATGACGTCCCCGTCGCTGTGGGTCAGGGTCCGGTTGTTCGGCCCGGCCACGGCCGCGCGGCCCTGCTCCAGGGCGACGGCGTTGTAGGCGGCGACTTCGGTGGCGAAGCCGACGGTGCCCTCGGTGAAGCCCGAGCTGTAGTTGAGGATGGTGCCCTGCACCCAGTTGTCACGGCTGTGGGTGTCGTGGCGGGTGCCGTCGCTCTTGTAGTACTTCCACAGCGGCGCACGGGTGGCGCGTTCGCGGGCGTACCAGTTGCGGGTCGAGCCGGACAGGCTCTGCTCCTCGAAGAAACCCTTGGTCTGGCTCTGGGCGCTGGTGGACTTGACGCTGAGCGGCACGTAGTCCTGGCTGACAGGTTCGGCCAGTGCCAGGGTGGAGAGGCCGGTGAGTGATAAAGCCAATACGGCGGTGGTGGATGGTCTCAAGGTAAAGCTCCCTCTATTTTCTTTTTGTAATTGCCGCCTGGCCTTGTGAGCTGGGCGTTTTTTGCGGTGGAACACGGGTTGCAAACGTTTGCACGCAAATCAGAGGCTGCAGCAGTTCGCAGGCGTGGTTTGCACGCCCGTGAGCTGCTGCAGGGGGTTACTCGACGCTTACACCGGAAAAGATGTTGCGTCCGAAGGGACTGACCTTGAAGTCCTCGACCTTGGCACGGATCGGCTGGTTGACCGTGGAGTGGGCGATCGGGGTAATCGGTACCTGCTGCTTGAGGCGCTGCTGGGCCTGTTGATAGAGCACGGTGCGTTGTTCCCGGTCGGTGAGGGTCTTGGCCTTTTTGACCAGGGCGTCGTACTGCGGGTCGCACCACATGGAGTAGTTGTTGCTGCCGATGGCATCGCAGCTGTACAGGGTGCCCAGCCAGTTGTCCGGGTCACCGTTGTCGCCGGTCCAGCCGATCAGCGAGATATCGTGCTCACCGTCCTTGGTGCGCTTGAGGTATTCGCCCCATTCGTAGCTGACGATCTTGACCTTCAGGCCGACCTTGCCCCAGTCGGCCTGGAGCATTTCGGCCATCAGTTTTGCATTGGGGTTGTAGGGGCGTTGCACGGGCATGGCCCACAGGGTGATCTCGGTGCCTTCCTTGACGCCTGCGGCCTTGAGCAGTTCGCGGGCCTTGTCCGGGTTGTAGCCGGCATCCTTGATGCTGTGATCGTAGGACCACTGGGTAGGCGGCATGCTGCCCACGGCCAGTTGCCCAGCGTGCTGGTACACCGCCTGGACGATGGCCGCCTTGTTCACCGCCATGTCCATGGCCTGGCGCACCTGGAGCTGGTCGAATGGCTTGTGTTGCACGTTGTAGGCGATGTAACCGAGGTTGAACCCGGGATTCTCGATGACCTGCAGGTTCTGGTCGCTCTTGAGCGCTTCCAGATCGGCGGGGCGCGGGTTGAGGGTGACCTGGCATTCATCCTTGCGCAGTTTCTGGATGCGCACCGACGGGTCGGTGTTGATCGAGAAGATCAGCTGATCGAGCTTGACCTGGGCCGGGTCCCAGTAGTCCTTGTTGCCGCGATAGCGAATCTGCGAGTCCTTCTGGTAGCGCTGGAACACGAACGGCCCGGTGCCGATCGGCTTCTGGTTGATGTCGCTGGGGCGCCCGGAGGCCATCAACTGCCCGGCATATTCGGCCGACAGGATCGCGGCGAAGCTCATGGCCAGGTTCTGCACGAAGGCGGCGTCGACGCTGTTGAGGGTGAACACCACGGTCATCGGCGAAGTCTTCTCGACCCGGGCGATGTTCTTGTCCAGGCTCATGCTGACGAAGTAGGGGAACTCCGTGGGGTAGGCCTTGCGGAACGGGTGCTCGCGGTCGAGCATGCGGTTGAAGGTGAACAGTACGTCGTCGGCGTCGAGCGTGCGGCTGGGGGTGAAGTCCTTGTTGCTGTGGAACTTCACGCCTTCACGCAGGTGGAAGGTGTAGGTCAGCCCGTCGGGCGACACTTCCCAGCTTTTCGCCAGGGCCGGTTTGACCGCCGTGGCGCCGCGCTCGAACTCCACCAGGCGGTTGTAGATCGGCTCGGCGGCGTCGTTGTCGGTGGAGCTGGTGTACTGGGCGGTGTCGAAGCCGCCCGGGCTGCCTTCGGAGCAGAACACCAGGTTGTTGGCCAGGCCTTGCGGGGCCTGGGTGAGCAGGCCGAGGCCCAGTAAAGCTGCAAATAGCGGGGTATGACGCATGACGATCCCTTATTTCTTGTTGTTCTCGAACGGTCCAGGGCGCACAGCCGGACGCATCTCACCAGCAGCGCTCTACCGACGGTAAGCACGTCGATAGGGCGCTGCTAGGTGCGATTACGCAAGGGGGTGTGGGAAGTGTCCGAAAGCGGCTGCGAATTTTCCGACTCGATGCGCTTGCGGTTGCCCTGCCAGGCCGCCATCAGCCCGCCCCGCACGCCGTGTGGCGTAGCGGAGCAGGCCAGCTGATGGCTACTTGGTTACGCTGACCCCGTAGAAGGAGTTCAAGCCAAACGGGCTGATCTTGAAGTCCTGTACGGTGGTGCGCATCGGTTGATACACCGTCGAGTGAGCGATGGGCGTCATCGGAACCTGGTCTTTGAGGCGGTGCTGGGCCTGCTTGTACAGCTCGGTGCGCTTGGCCTGGTCGGAGGTGGCCTTGGCCTGCTTGATCAGCTTGTCGTACTCCGGGTCGCACCATTTGGAGAAGTTGTTGCCGGCGATGGCGTCGCAACCGAACAGGGTGCCGAGCCAGTTGTCCGGGTCACCGTTGTCGCCGCTCCAGCCAATCAACATGGCGCCGTTCTCGCCACCTTTGGAGCGCTTGATGTATTCACCCCACTCGTAGCTGACGATCTTGGCGTTGATGCCGATCTTCTTCCAGTCGGACTGGAGCATCTCGGCCATCAGCTTGGCGTTGGGGTTGTAGGGGCGCTGCACCGGCATGGCCCACAGGGTGATCTCGGTGCCTTCCTTGACGCCAGCTTCCTTGAGCAGTTGCTTGGCTTTTTCCGGGTCGTACGGGACATCCTTGATGGTGGTGTCGTACGACCATTGGGTCGGTGGCATGGCGTTGACGGCCAGCTGGCCCGCGCCCTGGTACACCGACTTGATGATCTCGGGCTTGTTCACCGCCATGTCCAGGGCCTCGCGGACCTTGAGCTGGGCCATGGGGTTGGCCTCGGTGCTGCCCTTGATCTTGTCCATCACGTTGTAGGCGATGTAGCCGAGGTTGAAGCCGGCCTGGTCAGGCATCTTCAGGTTCGGGTCGGCCTTGAGCGGTTCGATGTCGGCCGGGCGCGGGAAGAGGGTGACCTGGCACTCGTTCTTCTTGAGCTTCTGCATGCGCACCGAGGCGTCGGTGGAGATGGCGAAGATCAGGTTGTCGATCTTCACGTCCTCGGGCTTCCAGTAGTCCTTGTTGCCCTTGAAGCGGATCTGCGCGTCTTTCTGGTACTTGCTGAACACGAACGGCCCGGTGCCGATCGGCTTCTGGTTGATGTCGGCGGGCTTGCCCTGCTTGAGCAACTGGTCGGCGTATTCGGCCGACTGGATCGAGGCGAAGCTCATGGCCAGGTTCTGGATGAACGCGGCATCGACGCCGTTGAGGGTGAACTTGACGGTGTGGTCGTCGACCTTCTCCACCTTGGCGATGTTCTTGTCCATGCCCATGTCGGTGAAGTACGGGAATTCGGTGGGGTAAGCCTTACGGAACGGCATGTTCGGGTCGAGCATGCGGTTGAAGGTGAACAGCACGTCGTCGGCGTTGAATTCGCGGGTCGGCTTGAAGTAGTCGGTGGTATGGAACTTGACCCCTTCGCGCAGGTGGAAGGTGTAGTTCAGGCCGTCGTCGGAAATGTCCCAGCTGGTGGCCAGGCCCGGGATGACCGCGGTGCCGCCACGCTCGAACTGGCTCAGGCGGTTGAAGACGGTCTCGGCCGAAGCATCGAAGTCGGTTCCGGTGGTGTACTGGCCCGGGTCGAAGCCAGCGGGGCTGCCTTCGGAGCAAAACACCAGGTTACTTGCCGCGAGGGCAGAAGGGGCGCCGGCAAGCAAGCCTGCACCGACCAGGAACGGAATGACCGCGTGTTTGAGCATGGTGGCCTCATTGTTGTCATTTTTGATATTGAGGGGGCCTTGTGAGCCGACCTGCGGATACTTATGCAGGCGCCATACCCAATGCAAGACTCTTGGAGAGAGGAGGTGGGAAACGGTGGGACGAACGTACAGGAATGTCGCATTCGTATAATTTTCTAAGGAGTTAAACGTTTGCGCAGGGGATGGTGAGTCTGTTTTGGTGACGCCAGGTGATGCTGCGGTCACATTCGGCACCAGATTGGTGCGTCGAGTTGCTACGCGTAACAGGGTTCGCGGCAGCCGAAGCTGCCGCGAATCAGCACAAAAGTAACGTTACATCTGCACTTCGATGGTGCCGTCGGCGCTGAGGCTGACCTGGCTGGTGCCGGCCTCGATGTCCGGTGCAGGCGCGGCATCGCCGGCCATCTCGGCTTTCATCATCATCGGCGCGCTACGGGCGTAGGGGTGCGGGTAGCCGCTGCTGTTGAGGTTCAGGTTGACCACTTTGTAGCCTTTGCCGCCCAGGGCCTCGGTGGCCAGTTGCGCGCGGGTCTTGAAGGCGTTGACCGCATCCTTGAGCAGCTCGTCTTCACTGCTCTTGCGCGTGGCCGGGGCGATGGAGAAGTCCATGCCGCCCATCTTCAGCTGTTGCAGCAACTCGCCGGTGAGTTTGGACAGGGCCGGGAAGTCGGCGCTTTCCAGGCGCAGCTCGGCGCGTTCGCGCCAGCCGGTGATCTTCTGGCCCTTGTTGTCGTAGATCGGGTAGCTGTTACGGCTGCCCTGGCTGATCTTGACCTGCTTCACCTCGCGGGCCTGCTGCACCGCCTTGTTCATGGTCTCGGTGATTTCCTTGGCCAGTTTGCCCGGGTCGGTGTTCTGCGCTTCGCTGTAGAGGGTCACGACCATCAGGTCGCGGGCCACTTCCTTGCTGACTTCGGCGCGCAGCGAAATCTGGTTGTAGCGCGGCGCTTGTTCGGCCAGCGCCGGCAGGCTGGCGAGCAGGCTGGTGGCCATCACGAGGGCGGCGCTGCGGCGGGAATTAAGCATGTTTGACTCCTTGAAAATGAGGCGTGGACGCTGTCGAATCCATTCCACGCAGGCCCATGAGACCTGCAGGAGTGTAGTGAGGTTCAAAAAGGCCATCATTGATGTGTAATAAAGTGTGGCGCTTTGCCGCATCACTGCAGACCGTCGCGCAGCTTCGGTATACTCGCCACGATTCGCCCTGGAGCACTCATCAGGAGAGCTCATGCTCGCCCCCGTACAATTGTTGTCCGCTACCCGCCAGAACCTCTGGCGCCTGACCTTCATCCGCATCCTGGTACTGGCCGCCCAGGCCGGCTCCGTGGGCGTCGCCTACTGGACCGAGCTGCTGCCGCTGCCGTGGTTTTCGCTGGTGGTCACCCTTGGCCTGTCGAGCCTGCTGTGCGCCTTCACCGCCTTGCGCCTGCGCCTGTCGTTGCCGGTCACCGAGCTTGAATACGCCTTCCAGCTGGCCTGCGATCTGCTGATCCACAGCGCCTTGCTCTATTACTCCGGGGGCTCGACCAACCCCTTCGTGTCCTATTACCTGGTGCCGCTGGCCATCGCCGCGGTGACCTTGCCCTGGGTCTATTCGCTGGTCCTTTCGGGCATTGCCCTGGCCGCCTACAGCCTGTTGCTGGTGCAGTTCTACCCGCTGGAGACCTTCCCCATGGCGCGGGAAAAGATGCAGGTCTACGGCATGTGGCTGAGCATCGCCCTGGCGGCTGCGGTGATCACCTTCTTTGCCGCGAAAATGGCCGAAGAGATGCGTCGCCAGGAGCAGTTGCGTGCCGAGCGCCGCGAAGAAGGCCTGCGCGACGAGCAATTGCTGGCCGTCGCCACCCAGGCCGCCGGCGCGGCCCATGAGCTGGGCACGCCATTGGCGACCATGAGCGTGCTGATCAAGGAAATGCGCCAGGACCACAGCGACCCGCTGCTGCAGGAAGACCTGGCGGTGCTGCAGGACCAGGTCAAGCTGTGCAAGGAAACCCTGCAGAACCTGGTGCGAGCCGCCGAGGCCAACCGGCGCATGGCGGTGGAAAACCAGGACGTCACGGCCTGGCTGGATGAAGCCCTGAACCGCTGGCACCTGATGCGCCCCGAGGCCAGTTACCGCTTCCAGCGCCTGGGGCAGGGCAACGTGCCGCGCCTGGCACCGCCGCCGGACCTGACCCAGGCGTTGCTGAACCTGCTCAACAATGCCGCCGATGCCTGCCCGGACGAGCTGGAAGTGCGCCTGGACTGGGATGCGCAGGACATGGTCATCAGCATCCGCGACCATGGCCCGGGCGTGCCGGCGGCCATCGCCGAGTCGCTCGGCAAGCCGTTCTTTACCACCAAGGGCAAAGGTTTCGGCCTGGGCCTGTTCTTGAGCAAGGCCAGCGTCACCCGTGCTGGCGGCTCGGTAAAACTCTATAGTCATGAGGAAGGCGGTACGCTCACCGAGCTGCGCCTGCCGCGTGATGCGCGAGGAGAAGTGTGATGAGTGATGAAATCCAGGTTGAAGGCGAGGAGCTCCCGCACCTGCTGCTGGTCGATGATGACGCCACCTTTACCCGGGTCATGGCCCGGGCCATGAGCCGTCGTGGTTTTCGCGTGAGCACCGCAGGTTCTGCCGAAGAAGGGCTGCTGCTGGCCCAGCAGGACGTGCCGGACTACGCCACCCTCGACCTGAAGATGGACGGCGACTCGGGCCTGGTGCTGCTGCCCAAGCTGCTTGAGCTCGACCCCGAGATGCGCGTGGTGATCCTCACCGGTTACTCGAGCATTGCCACCGCCGTCGAGGCGATCAAGCGCGGTGCCTGCAACTACCTGTGCAAACCGGCCGATGCCGACGACGTGCTGGCGGCGCTGCTGTCCGAGCACGCCGACCTGGACAGCCTGGTGCCGGAAAACCCGATGTCGGTCGACCGCCTGCAGTGGGAGCACATCCAGCGCGTGCTGACCGAGCACGAAGGCAACATTTCCGCCACCGCCAGGGCGTTGGGCATGCACCGGCGGACCTTGCAGCGCAAGCTTCAGAAGCGCCCGGTCCGCCGCTGAACCGTAGCCGCTGTGGGAGCGGGCTTGCCCCGCGATGCGGCGGTGAGATCAATCGCGGGACAAGCCCGCTCCCACCCCTGGCGGCAGCGGCTACGATCCCTTGCTCCATCCATCGACACAGCAACCGCTGAGCTGGCGTATCATTAGCCCCCTAACGACAGCCACCGGAACCACCCAGCATGCTCGCCCTTTTTCTCCAGACACTGAACATCACGGCTCCGGTCTTTGCCATGTTGTTCATGGGCGTGCTGCTCAAGCGCATCAATGCGATCAATGATGGCTTCATCCACACGGCATCAAAGCTGGTGTTCAACGTCTGCATGCCGGCGCTGCTGTTCCTGGGGATCTACCACGCCGACCTGACCACCGCCGTGCAGCCGGGCCTGTTGCTCTACTTCGCCATTGCTACCCTGGTCGGTTTCGGCCTTGCCTGGGGCCTGGCGATCTGGCGCTGCCCGCGTGAAGACCGCGGGGTCTACACCCAGGGCGCGTTTCGCGGCAACAACGGGGTGATCGGCCTGGCGCTGGCGGCGAGCATGTACGGCGACTACGGTATCTCCCTGGGCGCGGTCCTCGCCGGCCTGGTGATCCTGCTCTACAACTCGTTGTCGGTGGTGGTGCTGGCGGTCTACAGCCCGAGTACCAAGTCCGACCCCTGGAGCATCTTCAAGAGCATCCTGCGCAACCCGCTGATCATCAGCGTGTTGCTGGCCGGGGCACTGGCCTACGGGCAAGTGGCGCTGCCGAACTGGTTGCTGACCTCGGGCGACTACCTGGCGCAGATGACCCTGCCCCTGGCGCTGATCTGCATCGGCGGCACCCTGTCGCTGGCCTCGTTGCGCCAGAGTGGCTCACTGGCGGTCAGCGTCAGCTTGCTGAAAATGGTCTGGCTGCCGCTGCTGGCCACCTTCGGCGCCTGGCTCTGGGGCTATCGCGGAGCGGAACTGGGTATCCTGTTCCTGTACTTCGGCAGTCCGACGGCGGCGGCCAGCTATGTCATGGCCAGGTCCAGCAACGGTAACCACGAACTGGCGGCGGCGATCATCGTCATAACCACCCTGATGGCCGCCATTACCACCAATATCGGCATCTTTTTCTTGCAGTGGGGCGGCTGGATCTAGATCCTGTCGCAATAACAACGCAAACACAGCCTCTTACCTTCGAGGACACTTCATGCAAGACCAGCACACCCCGGAGCGCTTGCAACGCGGGTTGAAAAATCGCCATATCCAGTTGATCGCCCTAGGGGGCGCCATCGGTACCGGCCTGTTCCTGGGGATTGCCCAGACCATCCAGATGGCCGGCCCGTCCGTGCTGCTGGGCTATGCCATTGCCGGCCTGATGGCCTTCTTCATCATGCGCCAGTTGGGCGAGATGGTGGTCGACGAGCCGGTCGCCGGCAGCTTCAGCCACTTTGCCCACCGCTACTGGAACGAGTTTGCCGGTTTCGTCTCTGGCTGGAACTACTGGGTGGTCTACGTGCTGGTGGGGATGGCCGAACTGACCGCCGTGGGTATCTACGTGCAGTACTGGTGGCCGGACTTCCCGACCTGGGCGACGGCGGCGATCTTCTTCGTGGTGATCAACCTGATCAACCTCACCCAGGTGAAAGTCTATGGTGAGCTGGAGTTCTGGTTCGCCCTGGTCAAGGTGATCGCCATCGTCAGCATGATCGGTTTCGGCGCCTGGCTGCTGGCCAGCGGCAACGGCGGACCGGATGCCAGTGTCGCCAACCTGTGGCAGTTCGGTGGTTTCTTCCCCAATGGCATTACCGGGCTGATCATGGCCCTGGCCGTGATCATGTTCTCGTTTGGCGGCCTGGAGCTGGTGGGTATCACCGCTGCCGAAGCAGACAACCCACGCTACAGCATTCCCCGGGCCACCAACCAGGTGGTGTATCGGATCCTGATCTTCTACATCGGCGCCCTGGCGGTGCTGCTGTCGCTGTACCCCTGGCAGAACGTGGTGCAGGGCGGCAGTCCGTTCGTGATGATCTTCCACAACCTGGACAGCAACCTGGTGGCGACCATCCTCAACGTGGTGGTGCTGACGGCGGCGTTGTCGGTCTACAACAGCTGCGTGTACTGCAACAGCCGCATGCTGTTCGGCCTGGCCAGCCAGGGCGATGCGCCGCGGGCCTTGCTGAAGATCAACCGTCGTGGCGTACCGCTGACCGCACTGGGCGTCTCGGCCCTGGCCACCGGTCTGTGCGTGCTGATCAACTACCTGATGCCGGGTGAGGCATTCGGTCTGCTGATGGCCCTGGCGGTGTCGGCGCTGGTGATCAACTGGGCCAGTATCAGCATCACCCACCTGAAGTTCCGCCGGGCCAAGCAGGCGGCCGGTGAGTCGACCTTCTACAAGAGCTGGGGGCATCCGCTGACCAACTACCTGTGCCTGGCGTTCATCGGGTTGATCCTGGTAGTGATGTACCTGACCCCGCCGATTCGCATCTCGGTGCTGTTGATCCCGGCATGGATCGGCGCACTGGGTGTGGCGTTCTGGCTGAAGAAAAAGAGCCGCAAGGCCGCCGTCGCCAGCAACTGACGGCCTTGCCCTGGAGTGAGCGTCAGCCCTGCTGGTAGCTGTCGATCACTTCCTGGGCGGCGCGAAACGCATCGATAGCGGCCGGAACGCCGGCATACACTGCGCAATGCAGCAGCGCTTCGCGAATCTCCTCGACCGTGCAACCGTTGTTCAAGGCGCCACGCACGTGGCCCTTGAGTTCCTGCGGGCATTTGAGCGCGGTCAGCGCGGCCAGGGTGATCAGGCTGCGGGTTTTCAGCGGCAGCCCCTCACGGCTCCAGACGCTGCCCCAGGCGTGTTCATTGACGAAGTCCTGCAACGGCTGGGTGAAGTCGGTGGCATTGCCCAGCGCGCGATCGACGAAGGCATCGCCCATGACCTGGCGGCGAACCTGTTCGCCGGATTTAGTGTTGTCGCCCATGTTGTTTTCCTTAGTGTTGGCGGCGCCAGGCGCGCAGGGTCGTGAACAGCAACAGCGACCCGAGCACTGGCAGTGCGTAGAACAGCATCAGTTTTTCCAGGCGGCTGGCCAACGGCATGCCGGTGGTGAAGGCCACCACGTGCAGACCATAAGCCAGGTACAAGCCAAGAAACACCAGACCTTCGGCGCGGGTTACCCGGTAGCCCGAATAGAACACCGGCAGGCTCAAGGCGGCGACACCGAGCATCACCGGCAGGTCGAAATCCAGGGCGTTGGGCGAGATCGACAGCGGCTCAGGTGTGATCAGGGCGGTCAGGCCCAGCACGGCCAGCAGGTTGAACAGGTTGCTGCCGATCACGTTGCCCACCGCGATCTCCCGCTCACCGCGCAGGGCAGCGATCAGCGAAGTGGCCATTTCCGGCAGTGAGGTGCATATCGCGACCACGGTCAGGCCGACCACCCGTTCCGACAACCCCAGGTCGACTGCCACTTCGACGGCGGCCTCCAGCAGGAGATGCCCGGCCAGGCTCAGCAGGCCCAGGCCGGTCAGCATCAGCAACAGGCTGGTGAACCAGAACCTGCCACCTTGCTGCGGTCGCGGACCGGGGGCGGGGTAGGTGCGGGCGTAGTGACGCGATTGATGCCAGAGGATTGCCAGGTAGGCCATCAGGGTGGTCAGCAGCAGGGCACCTTCGACGCGTCCGAGCATCTCGTTGAGGGCCAGCAGGTAGACCAGCAGGCTGGCGCCGATCATCAGCGGGATATCCAGGCGCACCAGTTGCCGCGAGACCCGCAGCGGAATGATCAGCGCGGCCAGGCCCAGGGTCACCAGGATGTTGAAGATGTTGCTGCCGATCACGCTGCCCACGGCAACGTCCGGGGCGCCGGTGTAGGCGGCTTGCAGGCTGACGGTTAGCTGCGGCGCGCTGCTGCCGAACGCCACCAGGCTCAGGCCGATGATCAGCGGGCGTACCTGCAGACTGGCCGCCAGGCGCAGGGCCGCGCGCACCAGCAGTTCGGCGCCGGCGATCAGCAATACCAGGCCAAAGGCCAGTTGCAGCAGGCTGAAAGTGGGTAACGCGGCCAGGTCGAAAATGATGGAACTCCGTTTCAGGGTCAGTCGCTGAGACTTTGTACCCGTACCCGCGCCGTTCCGCTACGGACCATGCCGAGTTTTTCTGCGGCAGCGCGTGACAGGTCGATCAGCCGGCCGCGGGTATGCGGGCCACGGTCGTTGATGCGCACCACCACGCTGCGGTCGTTTTTCAGGTTGGTGACCTTGACCCGGGTGCCGAAGGGCAGGCTGCGATGGGCAGCGGTCATGGCATTCTTGTTGAAGGGCTCGCCACTGGCAGTACGCTTGCCGTGGTGACGGGAGCCGTAATAGGAGGCGGTGCCGGTCTTGTCGTAACCGCGGGGATCGATATCGTGGCTGGCGCAGCCGGCCAGCAGGGTGAAGAGCGCAAGTGCGCTGACGGGACGCCACATGTATGCCAATGCTCCGAGGTGTAGCCATCGCGGGGCAAGCCCGCTCCTACAGGATTGTGAAATCCCTGTAGGAGCGGGCTTGCCCCGCGATCAGCAGGTAACGCGAATTACCCTTCGAGCTTGCTCTTGAGCAATTGGTTCACTTGCTGCGGGTTGGCCTTGCCTTTGGAGGCTTTCATGGCCTGGCCGACGAAGAAGCCGAACATCTTGCCGCGCTTGGCTTCATCGGCGGCGCGGTACTGTTCGACCTGCTCGGCGTTGGCGGCCAGCATCTCGTCCAGGACCTTCTCGATCGCACCGGTGTCGGTGACCTGCTTCAGGCCTTCGGCTTCGATGATCTGATCGGCATCGCCTTCACCGGCGGCCATCTTCTCGAACACTACCTTGGCGATCTTGCCGCTGATGGTGTTGTCGAGGATGCGCTTGAGCATGCCGCCCAGCTGTGCGGCGCTGACCGGTGCCTGGTCGATTTCCAGGCCGAGCTTGTTGAGCAGGCTGCCCAGCTCGACCATGACCCAGTTGGCGGCCAGCTTGGCATCGCCACACACGCCCACCACCTGTTCGAAGTAGTCGGCCTGCTCGCGGCTGGAAGCCAGTACGCTGGCGTCGTAGGTCGACAGGCCGAACTGGCTCTGGAAGCGCTCGCGCTTCTGCGGCGGCAGTTCCGGCAGGGTGGCGCGCAGCGAGTCGAGGTAGGCGCCCTCGATCACCACCGGCAGCAGGTCCGGATCGGGGAAGTAACGGTAGTCGTTGGCTTCCTCCTTGCTGCGCATGGAGCGGGTTTCGTCCTTGTTCGGGTCGTACAGGCGGGTTTCCTGGATGACCTTGCCGCCGTCCTCGATCAGTTCGATCTGGCGCTGCACTTCACTGTTGATGGCGCGCTCGATGAAGCGGAACGAGTTGACGTTCTTGATCTCGCAGCGGGTGCCGAACTCGACCTGGCCCTTGGGCCGGATCGAGACGTTGCAGTCGCAGCGCAGCGAGCCTTCGGCCATGTTGCCGTCGCAGATGCCCAGGTAGCGCACCAGGGCGTGGATGGCCTTGACGTAGGCCACGGCCTCCTTGGCGCTGCGCATTTCCGGCTCGGAAACGATTTCCAGCAGCGGCGTGCCGGCACGGTTCAGGTCGATCCCGGTGGAACCGCTGAAGTCTTCGTGCAGGCTCTTGCCGGCGTCTTCTTCAAGGTGCGCACGGGTAATGCCGATGCGCTTGACCGTGCCGTCTTCCAGGGCGATGTCCAGGTGGCCCTTGCCGACGATCGGCAGCTCCATCTGGCTGATCTGGTAGCCCTTGGGCAGGTCGGGATAGAAGTAGTTCTTGCGCGCGAACACGTTGTGCGGGCCGATCTCGGCGTCGATCGCCAGGCCGAACATGCAGGCCATGCGCACCGCTTCCTGGTTGAGCACCGGCAGTACGCCGGGCATGCCCAGATCGATCAGGCTGGCCTGGGTGTTCGGCTCGGAGCCGAAGGTGGTGGCGCTGCCGGAGAAAATCTTCGACTGGGTGGCGAGCTGGGTGTGGATCTCCAGCCCGATGACAACTTCCCATTGCATGTGATGGTCCCTCAGAAGCCGTTAGGTGCGCGAGTGTGCCAATCAGTCACTTGCTGATAGCGGTGCGCGACGTTGAGCAGGCGGCCTTCCTGGAAATACGGGGCCAGCAGTTGCACGCCGACCGGCAGACCGTCGACGAAACCGGCCGGCATCGACAGGCCTGGCAGGCCGGCGAGGTTGGCGGTGATGGTGTAGACGTCTTCCAGGTACGCGGCGACCGGGTCGCTGTTCTTGGCGCCGATCTTCCAGGCCAGGTTCGGCGTGGTCGGGCCGAGGATCACGTCGACCTCATTGAAGGCGGCCATGAAGTCGTTCTTGATCAGGCGGCGGATCTTCTGCGCCTTCAGGTAGTAGGCGTCGTAGTAGCCGGCCGACAGGGCGTAGGTACCGACCATGATCCGGCGCTGTACTTCACTGCCGAAACCTTCGCCCCGGGAGCGCTTGTACAGGTCGGTGAGGTCGACCGGGTTCTCGCAGCGGTAGCCGAAGCGCACGCCGTCGAAACGCGACAGGTTGGACGAGGCTTCGGCCGGGGCGATCACGTAGTAGGCCGGGATGCCGTGCTGCATGTTTGGCAGGCTGATTTCCTTGACCACGGCGCCAAGCTTTTCCAGCTCCTTGACGCTGGCCTGGACAAGTTCGGCGATGCGCGGGTCGAGACCGGCGCCGAAGTATTCCTTCGGCAGGCCGATGCGCAGGCCTTGCAGCGAGCCGTTGAGGCTGGCGCTGTAGTCCGGCACCGGCTCATCGATGCTGGTGGAGTCCTTGGGGTCGAAACCGGCCATGGCCTGCATCAGCAGGGCGCAGTCTTCGGCGGTGCGGGCCATCGGGCCGCCCTGGTCGAGGCTGGAGGCGTAGGCGATCATACCCCAGCGCGAGACGCGACCGTAGGTCGGTTTCAGGCCGGTGAGGTTGGTCAGCGCCGCTGGCTGGCGGATCGAGCCGCCGGTGTCGGTGCCGGTGGCACCGGGCAGCAGGCGCGCGGCGACCGCGGCGGCGGAACCGCCGGACGAGCCGCCCGGAACGTGTTCCAGGTTCCACGGGTTCTTCACCGCGCCGTAGTGGCTCGATTCGTTGGCCGAGCCCATGGCGAACTCGTCCATGTTGGTCTTGCCCAGGGTCACGGTGCCGGCGGCGGCCAGCTTGGCTACTACCGTGGCATCATAGGGCGCCTTGAAGTTGTCGAGCATCTTCGAGCCGCAGCTGGTGCGCACGCCCTGGGTGCAGAACAGGTCCTTGTGGGCGATCGGCGCGCCGAGCAGGGCACCGTTCTCACCGGCGGCACGACGGGCGTCGGCGGCACGGGCCTGGCCGATGGCCAGCTCTTCGGTGACGCTGATGAAGCTGTTGAGTTGCGGATCGAGCTGGTTGATCCGCGCCAGCAGGGTGCGGGTCAGCTCTTCCGAGGAAAAGGCTTTGTCGGCGAGTCCGCGGGCGATCTCGGCCAGGGTCAGTTGATGCATGGCAGGCTCTATTCCCTTACTCGATGACTTTCGGAACCAGGTACAGGCCGTTTTCCGTCGACGGAGCGATGGCCTGGTAGGAGTCGCGCTGGTTACTTTCTGTTACCACATCGGCGCGCAGGCGCTGACTGGCTTCAAGGGGGTGGGCCAGTGGCTCAATGCCAGTGGTGTCGACCGCTTGCATCTGGTCGACCAGTCCCAGAATACTGTTCAGGGCATCGGTAGTGCGTGGCAGCTCGCTTTCATTGAGGCCCAGCCGGGCCAGATGAGCGATCTTTTCCACGTCGCCGCGTTCAAGCGCCATGGGGATCTCCTGAGGAAACAAAAAAACGGAATGGGTCCGCGATGAGGAACATGCTGGCAGATTTACGGTCATAAGGCCGCGATTGTGTGCTGGCTTGCTCGGAAAAACTGCCAATTTAACATATTGGCGCCTTGCCCAAAATCCCCGCCGTTGTTAGAGTTTGCCGCACTTTTTTACCCACGCGTTGCCTAGGGTCACTTTCCCATGTTCAAGAAACTGCGTGGCATGTTTTCCAGCGATCTTTCCATCGACCTGGGCACTGCCAACACCCTTATTTACGTGCGTGAGCGCGGTATCGTCCTGAATGAGCCCTCGGTTGTGGCCATTCGTACGCACGGCAACCAGAAGAGTGTTGTCGCCGTCGGTACCGAAGCCAAGCGCATGCTGGGCCGTACGCCCGGAAATATTGCTGCCATTCGTCCGATGAAGGACGGTGTGATCGCGGACTTCAGCGTCTGCGAAAAAATGCTCCAGTACTTCATCAACAAGGTACACGAGAACAGCTTCCTGCAGCCTAGCCCTCGGGTCCTGATCTGCGTGCCTTGCAAGTCGACCCAGGTCGAGCGTCGCGCCATCCGTGAATCGGCGCTGGGCGCCGGTGCCCGCGAAGTGTTCCTGATCGAAGAGCCGATGGCCGCCGCAATCGGTGCCGGCCTGCCGGTCGAGGAAGCCCGTGGTTCGATGGTCGTCGATATCGGTGGCGGTACCACCGAAATTGCACTGATCTCCCTGAACGGCGTGGTCTATGCAGAATCCGTACGCGTCGGTGGTGACCGTTTCGACGAAGCGATCGTGACCTACGTGCGCCGCAACTACGGCAGCCTGATCGGCGAATCCACCGCCGAGCGCATCAAGCAGGAAATCGGCACCGCCTATCCGGGTGGCGAAGTGCGTGAAGTCGATGTCCGCGGCCGCAACCTGGCCGAGGGCGTACCACGTGCCTTCACCCTGAACTCCAACGAAGTGCTCGAAGCCCTGCAGGAATCCCTGGCGACCATCGTCCAGGCGGTCAAGAGCGCCCTGGAGCAATCGCCACCGGAGCTGGCTTCGGACATCGCCGAGCGTGGCCTGGTGCTGACCGGTGGTGGCGCCCTGCTGCGCGACCTCGACAAGCTGCTGGCCCAGGAAACCGGCCTGCCGGTGATCGTCGCCGAAGACCCGCTGACCTGCGTCGCCCGTGGTGGCGGTCGTGCCCTGGAAATGATGGACAAACACACCATGGACCTGCTCTCCAGCGAATAAGCCGGCAGCAGTCGACATGCCGCCCGGTTTACAGCGAGCACCCGGGGTGCTACCTGTATGTGCCGGGCAGACGTCCGCGTGGGCGTCGTTTTCCGTCAAACCACAAGCAGGCCGGTGCAGTGCCCTATGAATGACCTCTTGAATCGTCGTCCACGAGGAGCGGCCCATTAAACCGCTTTTCACCAAGGGCCCTTCGTTGGGCGTGCGCGTGCTCGTGCTGGTCGTGCTGGCGATCACCCTGATGGTGGTCGATGCGCGCTTCACCCTGCTCAAGCCGGTGCGCAGCCAGATGGGGCTGGTGCTGATGGAGTCCTATCACGTCACCGATCTGCCCCAGAGTCTGTTTGCCGGGATTGCCAGCCAGTTCGGCAGTCGCACCGAATTGATCGCCGAGAACGAAAAACTCAAGACTGAAGCCCTGCTGATGCAGGGGCGCGTGCAGAAGCTCGCGGCCCTGACCGAGCAGAACGTGCGCCTGCGCGAGTTGCTCAACTCTTCGGCATTGGTCAACGAAAAGGTCGAGGTCGCCGAGCTGATCGGTGTCGACCCCAACCCGTTCACCCATCGCATCCTGATCAACAAGGGCGAGCGTGACGGCGTGGTCCTCGGCCAGCCGGTGCTCGATGCCCGCGGTCTGATGGGCCAGGTGGTCGAGTTGATGCCCTATACCGCACGGGTCCTGCTGCTGACCGACACTACCCACAGCATTCCGGTGCAGGTCAACCGCAATGGCCTGCGAGCGATCGCCAGCGGTACCGGCAACCCGGAGCGCCTGGAACTGCGCCATGTGGCCGACACCGCCGACATCAAGGAAGGCGACCTGCTGGTGAGTTCCGGCCTGGGCCAGCGTTTCCCGGCCGGTTACCCGGTGGCCACGGTCAAGGAAGTGATTCACGATTCCGGCCAGCCATTCGCCATTGTCCGCGCCATCCCCACGGCCGCGCTCAATCGCAGTCGCTACCTGCTGCTGGTGTTCACTGACAGCCGTACCCCCGAGCAACGCGCCGCCGACGCCGCCATGGCCCAGGAAGCCGCCGATCGCCAGGGCCTGACGGGCACGGTCGAGTCTGCCCAGCCTGTGGTTGCCCCGGCCCCGCCCGCTGCAGCCTCGGCACCTGCGCCAACCCCAGGGCAAGCGCCTGTCGCGCCGCCTGCACCTGCAGCTGCAGCGCCGGCAGTGTCCGGGGCTGCTCCGGCGTCGGCCGGCGGCACTGCACCGGCCCCTTCCCGGGAGAGACATTGATGGTAAGTACCCGCAGCCGCAACGGCTGGGTGGTCTGGCTGACGTTCATCATCGGCCTGCTGCTCAGCGTTTCGCCGTTGCCGCAATTCATGGAAGTGTTCCGGCCGATGTGGCTGGCCCTGCTGCTGGCGTTCTGGACCCTGGCCCTGCCGCACAAGATCGGCATGACCACGGCCTTCGTCCTGGGCCTGGCGGAAGACGTGCTGTACGGCACCCTGTTGGGGCAAAATGCCCTGGTGCTGACCCTGATCACCTTCCTGGTGCTGTCGCTGCAACAGCGCCTGCGGATGTTCCCGATGTGGCAGCAAAGCCTGGTGATCCTGGTGATCTTCGGTCTGGCCCAGTTGGTGCAACTGTGGCTCAGCGCCCTGACCGGCAATCGCCTGCCGACCCTCGCCCTGATCTGGTCGGCGGTGATCAGCGCCTTGCTCTGGCCGTGGATCAGCTTCGCCTTGCGCGGGCTGCGCCTGCGCCTGGGTATCAACTGAATCACGCCGTCGCGGCGTTGACAGGGAGAAGTCACGATGACCTTGCTGTACCTGGCTTCCGGATCGCCTCGCCGCCGTGAGTTGCTGACCCAGATCGGCGTTCCCTTTACCCCGCTCAATGTCCCGATCGACGAAACTCCGCTGCCGGACGAAACGGCCGTGGCCTACGTCGAGCGCCTGGCGCAGGCCAAGGCCGCCGCCGGGCTGTCCAGCGTGCAGGCGCATGCCCCGGTGGCCGTGCTCGGCGCCGACACCGCCGTGGTGCTGGACGGGCGCATCCTCGGCAAGCCCGAGAGCCGCGAAGACGCCCTGGCCATGCTGGCCGCCCTGTCGGGCCGCGAACATCAGGTGCTGACCGCTGTGGCGGTCGCTGACCAGCAGCGCTGCCTGAGTCTCTGCGTGGCCAGCCAGGTACGTTTTCGCCAGATTTCCCGCAGCGAGGCCCAAGCCTACTGGGCGAGCGGCGAGCCGCTGGACAAGGCCGGCTCCTATGCTATCCAGGGCCTGGGTGCAGTCTTCGTACAACGTCTGGAAGGCAGCTACTCGGCCGTGGTCGGGCTGCCGCTCAACGAAACCGCCGAGTTGCTCGCACAGTTCGGCATCCCTTGCTGGCAAGCGTTGTCGGCCGGTTGAGCGAGGACCAGAGAAGACGGCTAGCCAGTCGCCCGCGGGCGATCCATCATTACCGAAGTCCTTTGACGAGAGCCTGCCATGAGTGAAGAGATTCTGATCAATATCACACCGATGGAATCACGCGTGGCGGTGGTGGAAAACGGTGTTCTCCAGGAAGTGCACGTCGAGCGCACCCAGCGTCGCGGCATTGTCGGCAATATCTACAAGGGCAAGGTGGTGCGGGTACTGCCGGGCATGCAGGCGGCATTCGTCGACATCGGCCTGGATCGCGCAGCCTTCATCCACGCCTCGGAAATCTCCCTGCGCGAAGGCCCGGCGGTGGAGAGCATCAGCGCCCTGGTGCACGAAGGCCAGAGCCTGGTGGTACAGGTGACCAAGGACCCCATCGGCTCCAAAGGGGCGCGTTTGACCACCCAGCTGTCGATCCCTTCGCGCTACCTGGTGTACATGCCGCGTACCAGTCATGTCGGCATTTCCCTGAAGATCGAAGACGAAGCCGAACGCGAGCGCCTCAAGCAGGTGGTCACCGATTGCGTCGCCCAGGAAAACATCCAGGACGCCGGTGGCTTCATCCTGCGCACAGCCGCCGAAGGCGCCGGTGCCGATGAGATCCTCATGGACATCCGTTACCTGCGCAGGCTCTGGGAGCAGATCGGCAACCAGATCAAAACCGTCGGTGCGCCGACCGAAATCTATGAAGACCTGGGCCTGGCCCTGCGTACCCTGCGCGACCTGGTGAACCCTAAGATCGAGAAGATTCGTATCGATTCCCGGGAAACTTTCCAGAAAACCACGCAATTCGTCGGCGAACTGATGCCGGAAATCGCCGACCGCCTTGAGCATTACCCCGGCGAGCGGCCGATCTTCGACCTCTACGGCGTCGAGGACGAGATCCAGCGCGCCCTGGAGCGCAAGGTGCCGCTCAAGTCCGGCGGCTACCTGGTGGTCGATCCGGCTGAAGCGATGACCACCATCGACGTCAATACCGGGGCGTTCGTCGGGCACCGCAACCTGGAAGAGACCATTTTCAAGACCAACCTGGAAGCGGCCACCGCCATTGCCCGGCAACTGCGCCTGCGCAATATCGGCGGGATCATCATCATCGATTTCATCGACATGGAGGACGAGGAGCACCAGCGCCAGGTCCTGCGCACGCTGGAGAAGCAGCTCGAACGCGATCACGCCAAGACCAACATCATCGGTATCACCGAGCTTGGCCTGGTGCAGATGACCCGCAAGCGTACCCGCGAAAGCCTTGAGCAGGTGCTGTGCGAGCCGTGCCATTGCTGCCAGGGGCGCGGTAAGCTGAAAACCCCCGAGACAGTTTGTTACGAGATTTTCCGCGAAATTCTCCGCGAAGCCCGTGCCTATCAGGCCGAAGGCTATAGAGTGCTGGCCAACCAGAAAGTCGTGGACCGCCTGCTCGATGAAGAGTCGGGCAACGTGGCGGAACTGGAAACCTTTATCGGCCGGACCATCCGTTTCCAGGTCGAATCGATGTATTCCCAGGAACAATACGATGTGGTGCTGCTCTGACGCATCTTGAATGCACCCGGCTGCCGGCAGGGCTGGAAAAGCGCCCGGTTGCGGCCATAGTTAAGGCTCGAGTCGGAGGGCCATTGCCATGGAGCGTCTGATGCGCGTCCTGGGCGCGATGACCCGCTGGGGCCTGGTGATCAGTGCCTTGCTGGCTGTGCTGGTGGCGCTGTATGTCAGCCTTGGCCGACAACTGGTGCCGCTGGTGGCCGAATACCGCGCCGAGATTGAAGACAAGGCCGAGCAAGCTTTGGGCCTGCCCGTGCACATCGGCAGCCTGGAAGGGCACTGGAGCGGCCTGGCACCGATACTGGCAGTCAAGGACATCCAGGTTGGCGAAGGCACTACGGCCTTGCGCCTGGACGCGGTCAAGGTGGTCCCGGACCTCTGGGCCAGCCTGACCGAGCGGCAACTGCGCCTGGCCAACCTCGAGGTCGGCGGCCTGCAGCTGCGACTGCGTGAAGACGAGCAGGGCGCCTGGGCGCTGGACGGGCTGCCGAAAACCGACGACCAGCCGCTGGACCCCGAGCAGGTGCTACAGCGCATGCAAGTAGTGAGCAAGGTTACGGTACTCGACAGCCAGGTCACCCTGGAACCCTTCCAGCGCGAGCCCATGACCCTGACCTACGTCAACCTCGGCCTGCGCACCGGCAGCGTGCGCCAGCGCCTGGACGTACGCCTGACCTTGCCTGACGGCCAGCCCGTGGCCATGAACCTGAGCAGCCGCATTCGTCCGGCGCACTGGCGCGACGGCCAGGTCGACGCGTACCTCAGCCTGCCCCAGAGCGACTGGGCCCGCTGGTTGCCACCACGGCTGCTGGGCCAGTGGCAGGCAAAGGAGCTAAAGGCCGGTGGCGAATTCTGGCTGACCTGGGGCAAGGGGCAGTTGCACAGCGCCACCGTTCGCCTCAATGCACCACAACTGCAGGGCGCCTATACCGGCCGCAAGCCGGTCAAGACCGAAAACCTCGCTCTCAACGCCTGGTTTCAGCGCCAACCGGGCGGCTTCGATGTAAAGATCGACTCACTGGCCATGAGCCTGGGCAAGACGCGCTGGGAGTCGCACCTGCAACTGAAGCAGACGGCCGCCAGCGAAGGGGTGGAGGAAACCTGGAAGATCCAGGCCGATCGCCTGGACATGACGCCGCTGACACCGCTGATCGAGTCCCTGGCACCTTTGCCGGAAAAGGTCATGGCGGTGGTGCAGGGGCTGAAGGTCGCCGGCAGCCTGCGCAATGTCCAGCTCGACATACGGCCCAAGGCCAGCGGTGACCAGCGCCTGGCGTTCGCCGCCAACCTGGAGCGGGTCGGCTTCAACGCCTATCACGGCGCACCGGCGGCGGGGAATGTCAGCGGCAGCATCAATGGCGACCTCGGCCGGGGCGAACTGCGCCTGGATACCGACGCGTTCATGCTGCATCTCTACCCGATCTTCGCCAAACCCTGGCAGTACCAGAAGGCCAATGCGCGCCTGACCTGGCGCCTGGACCAGGAAGGCTTCACCCTGATTGCCCCCTACCTCAAGGTGCTGGGTGAGGAGGGCAAGATCGCCGGCGACTTCCTCATTCGCCTGCTGTTCGAAGAAGGCCGCGAGGACTACATGGACCTGCGAGTCGGCCTGGTCGAGGGCGATGGCCGCTACACCGCCAAGTACCTGCCCGAGGTGCTCAGCCCGGGCCTGGACGAGTGGCTGCGCACGGCCATCCTCAAGGGCGCGGTCGACGAAGGCTATTTCCAGTACCAGGGTTCGCTCAATCATGGCGCGCCGGAGCAGGCGCGCAGCATCAGCCTGTTCTTCAAGGTCCACGATGCCGCGTTGGACTTCCAGCCGGGCTGGCCGCAGGTGCAGAAGGTCGATGGCGATGTGTTCATCGACGATAACGGTGTCCGTATCAATGCGCAGCGCGGCCAGTTGCTCGATACCCAGGTCAGTGACGTCCAGGTCAATATTCCCCATGTTGCCTCGGGTGAACACAGCCATATGTACCTGGACGGCGCCTTTGACGGTGGCCTGGGCGATGGCCTGAAAATCCTCCAGGAAGCGCCGATCGGCACTGCCGATATATTCGCGGGCTGGGAAGGCAAGGGCAGCCTCAAGGGCAAGCTCAAGCTGGACATTCCCCTGGCCAAGGGCGAGCGGCCCAAGGTGGTGGTGGACTTCGACACCAAGGATGCGCGCCTGAAGATCGCCGCGCCCGTGCTTGAGTTGAACCAGCTCAAGGGTGGTTTTCGTTTCGATTACGACAAGGGCCTCAGCGGCCAGAACATCAGCGCGCGGGTATTCGACAAGCCGATGACCGCGCAGATCTTCGCCGAAGGCAAGCCCGGTGAGATACAGACCCGGGTCGAAGCCAAGGGTCAGGTGGCGCTCACGGCCTTGACCCAGTGGCTGCAGGTCAAGCAGACATTGCCGATGTCCGGCGAGTTGCCCTATCAACTGCAGCTCAACCTGGGTAGTCGCGACAACCAGCTCAAGGTCGACTCCAGCCTCAAGGGCCTGGCCATCAACCTGCCCGCGCCGTTCGGCAAAACCGCCGACGAAAGCCGAAACAGCCAGTTCGGCATGACCCTGCAAGGGCCCGAGCGGCGTTTCAACGCCAGTTATGCCGACGTCGCCACCCTGCTGTATGCCGCGCCCATGGACAAGCTCGACCAGGGGCGGGGTGAACTGCTGTTCGGCAGTGGTAGCCCGCAGCTGCCCGGCGGCCAGGGAGTACAGGTGCGTGGCCGGCTGGCCGAACTGGATCTTGCGCCCTGGCAGCAGCAAATGGATGGTCTGGCGGGCAACGACCCGGGTGGCAGTGCCCGGCAGATGCTGCGTGGTGTCGACCTGAGTATTGCCCGGCTCAAGGGCTTTGGCCTTGAGTTGAACCAGGCCGTGGTGCGCCTGGACCGCAACCCCAACAACTGGGCGTTGCGCCTGGACAGCAAGGAAGTCATCGGTAACGCGCGGGTGCTGGATGCCAGGGGCGCACCCATGGTGGTGAACCTGCAGACTATCCATCTGCCGCCACAGGATCCGGCCGAGGTGACCGTGCCCAATGCGCCCGATCCGATGGCCGCCATCGACCCGCGCAAGATCCCGTCCATCGACCTGAGTATCGACAAGCTGTTCCGCGGCGACGACCTGCTCGGCAGTGCGGCGGTCAAGATCCGCTCGACTGCCAAGGGCATTGCCCTCAATGACCTGGACCTCAACCTCAAGGGCCTGGAGATCGATGGCAGCGGTGGCTGGGAAGGTGCTCCGGGTGCCAGCGGCAGCTGGTACAAGGGCCGTCTGGAGGGCAAGAACCTGGCCGACGTGCTCAAGGCCTGGAACTTCGCCCCGACCGTGACCAGCCGCGATTTTCGTATGGATGTCGACGCCCGCTGGCCGGGATCGCCCGCCTGGGTCAGCCTCGGTCGGCTGTCCGGCAGCCTCGATGCGGCCCTGCGCCAGGGCCAGTTCGTCGAAGTCGAAGGGGGCGCCCAGGCCCTGCGGGTGTTCGGCCTGCTCAACTTCAACTCCATTGGCCGCCGTTTGCGCCTGGACTTCTCCGACCTGTTCGACAAGGGCCTGAGCTACGACCGGGTCAAAGGCCTGCTGGTGGCCAGCGAAGGGGTTTATGTCACCCGCGAGCCGATCACCGTGACCGGGCCCTCGAGCAACTTCGAGCTCGACGGCACCCTGGACATGGTCCGCGACCGGGTCGACGCCAACCTGCTGGTGACCTTGCCGGTGACCAACAACCTGCCGTTGGCGGCCTTGATTGTCGGTGCACCGGCGGTCGGTGGTGCGCTGTTCCTGGTCGATCGCCTGCTCGGCGACCGGGTGGCGCGCTACGCCAGCGTGCACTATCGCGTCGAAGGTCCGTGGAAAGAGCCTAAAATCAGCTTTGTGAAACCTTTCGAGAAGTCCCGCCAGGAGCGCCCATGAAGTCAGCAGTGATCCAGATGGTCAGCCAGAGCGATATTGCCGCCAACCTGGCACAGGCCCGGCGCTTGCTCGAACAGGCGGCCCAGGGTGGTGCGCGCCTGGCGGTGTTGCCAGAGAACTTCGCCGCCATGGGCCGGCGCGACACGGCTGCCATCGGTCGTGCCGAAGCCCTGGGCGAAGGGCCGATCCTGCCCTGGTTGAAACAGACCGCCCGCGACCTCAGGTTATGGGTGGTGGCCGGCACTGTGCCGTTGCCGCCGGTCGGCCAGCCCGAAGCCAAGTCCCATGCCTGCTCATTGTTGATCGACGAGCACGGCGAAACGGTGGCGCGCTACGACAAGCTGCACCTGTTCGATGTCGATGTGGCCGACAACCGCGGTCGCTACCGCGAGTCGGATGACTACGCCCATGGCAGCCAGGTGGTGGTGGCCGACACCCCGGTAGGGCGTCTTGGCTTGAGCGTCTGCTATGACCTGCGCTTTCCGGAACTGTACAGCGCCTTGCGCGCGGCCGGGGCCGAACTGATCAGCGCGCCGGCGGCCTTCACCGCGGTGACCGGGGCGGCACACTGGGAAGTGCTGATCCGCGCCCGGGCCATCGAAACTCAATGTTACGTCCTGGCCGCCGCCCAGGGCGGGATTCACCCGGGGCCACGGGAAACCTATGGCCATGCTGCGATCGTCGACCCCTGGGGGCGCATCGTCGCCGAACAGGCCAGCGGAGAAGCGGTACTGCTCGGCGAGCGCGACAGCAGCGAACAGGCGTCCATCCGGGCGCGGATGCCGGTGGCCTTGCACCGGCGCTTTTTCTCGCAGGACGCCTTGCGGCCTGCGCACACCTCGGAGTGACTATGAGCGAGATGTTATCCACTGTCAGCGAGCACCTGCTGGCGCCGGGGGGCCTGACCCTCGACAGCCTGCAGTCGGTGCTGGGTGAGTTGGCAGGTCCAGGCATCGATGCCGCCGACCTGTATTTCCAGGGGCAGATTTCCGAATCCTGGGCCCTTGAAGACGGGATCGTCAAAGAAGGCAGTTTCAACCTCGACCAGGGCGTGGGCGTACGTGCCCAGTCCGGCGAGAAAACCGGCTTCGCCTACAGCAACGCCATCAACCTCGAAGCGCTGACCTCGGCGGCCCGTGCCGCCCGTTCGATTTCCCGCGCCGGCCAGCATGGCAGCGTCCAGGCCTTCAAGAGCCAGGATGTCACCCAGTTGTACGGCAGCGACAACCCGCTGGAAGTGATCAGCCGGGCCGAGAAAGTCGAACTGCTCAAGCGCGTCGATGCCGCCACCCGCGCCCTGGATCCGCGCATCCAGCAGGTCAGCGTGAGCATGGCCGGGGTCTGGGAGCGCATCCTGATCGCCGCGGCCGATGGCAGCCTGGCGGCGGATGTGCGTCCTCTGGTGCGTTTCAATGTCAGCGTCATCGTCGAGCAGAACGGTCGTCGCGAGCGCGGCGGTCATGGTGGCGGCGGGCGTACCGACTATCGCTACTTCACCGATGAGCGGGTCATGGGCTTTGCCCGTGAAGCGCTGCGCCAGGCGCTGGTCAACCTCGAAGCGATCCCGGCGCCGGCAGGCACCTTGCCGGTGGTGCTGGGTTCGGGCTGGTCCGGGGTGTTACTGCACGAAGCGGTCGGCCATGGCCTGGAAGGCGACTTCAACCGCAAGGGCAGTTCGGCCTATAGCGGCCACATGGGCGAGAAGGTCGCTTCCAGCCTGTGCACCATCGTCGATGACGGCACCCTGGAAGGCCGTCGCGGCTCCTTGAGCGTGGATGACGAAGGCACCCCCACCGAGTGCACCACGCTGATCGAGAACGGCATCCTCAAGGGCTACATGCAGGACAAGCTCAATGCCCGGTTGATGGGCATGGCTGTCACCGGCAACGGTCGTCGCGAATCCTACGCGCACCTGCCGATGCCGCGCATGACCAACACCTACATGCGTGCCGGTGAAAGCGATCCGCAGGAGATCATCAAGTCGGTCAAGCGTGGTCTCTACTGTGCCAACCTCGGCGGTGGCCAGGTGGATATCACCAGCGGCAAGTTTGTGTTCTCCACCAGCGAAGCGTACCTGATCGAGGACGGCAAGATTACTGCCCCGGTCAAGGGCGCGACCCTGATCGGCAACGGTCCGGAGGCCATGAGCCGGGTATCGATGGTGGGTAACGACCTGTCCCTGGACAGTGGCGTCGGCACTTGCGGCAAGGATGGTCAGTCGGTGCCGGTGGGCGTTGGCCAACCGACCTTGAAGATCGATGCGATCACCGTGGGTGGCACGGGCGCATGAAATTGAAACCGGGCGGGCAGGGCGCCTGCCCGGTCGCGGGGCTCAAATCAGACCGCGTTGAACTTCGTCCAGGGTGCGGATGTATTTGAAGATCTTGCGGCTGGAGGCCGGCGGCTTGTTGGTCTTGAGCTCGTGCTGGGCCTGGCGGATCAGCGAGCGCAGTTGCTGTCGATCGGCTTGCGGGTATTCCTGGACGAATTTCTCCAGGACTTCGTCGGTGCCGTCGATCAGCCGGTCGCGCCAGCGTTCGAGGTTGTGGAAGCGCTCGTTGTACTGGCGGGAGGACGCGTCGAGCTGGTCGAGCAGCGCGTTGATCGCGTCGATGTCCTGGTCACGCATCAGCTTGCCGATGAACGACCGGTGACGCCGCTTGGCCTCATTCGCCGTGTGCCGCTTGTGCTCTTCAAGGGCCTTGCGCAGCTCGTCGGTCAAGGGCAGCTTGGCCAGGGTGTCGGGCTTGAGCGTGGTAAGGCGCTCGCCCATATCGACCAGCGCCTGCATGTCGCGCTTGATCTGGGTTTTGCTTTTTTCGCCTTCGAAGGCGTTGTCGTAAGAATCAACCATGGGGGCAGTCCGCTGAGAATCGCCGCCATGATAACCAGTCGGGGGCCGCTTGTCCGGCCCGGTCGTAGATTGACCCGTGCCGAACGCAGAATTTGAGTGGAGAGAACCATGAATGCAGTCCAGAGCGTAGGTCCACAGGCCCTGCCGGCGTTGCAGGAGCAGGTCGAGCAGATCATCGCCGAGGCCAGGCGCCAGGGCGCCAGTGCCTGTGAGGTGGCGGTGTCGCTGGAGCAGGGGTTGTCGACCTCGGTGCGCCAGCGTGAAGTGGAAACCGTAGAGTTCAACCGCGACCAAGGGTTTGGCATCACTCTGTACGTAGGCCAGCGCAAAGGTTCGGCCAGTACCTCGGCCAGCGGCAGCGAGGCCATTCGTGAGACCGTGGCGGCAGCGCTGGCAATTGCCAAGCACACCTCCGAGGACGAATGCGCAGGCCTGGCCGACCCGGCCCTGATGGCGCGCGAACTGCCGGACTTCGACCTGTACCACGCCTGGGACATCACCCCGGAGCAAGCCATCGAGAAAGCCCTGGCCTGCGAGGCAGCGGCGTTCGACGCCGATGCGCGGATCAAGAACGCCGACGGCACCACCCTCAATACTCACCAGGGCTGCCGGGTCTACGGCAACAGCCACGGCTTCATCGGTGGCTACGCTTCGACCCGTCACAGCCTGAGCTGCGTGATGATCGCTGAAGCCGAGGGGCAGATGCAGCGTGACTACTGGTATGACGTCAACCGCCAGGGCGAGTTGCTGGCCGATCCGCGCAGCATCGGCCAGCGCGCCGCACAACGGGCGGCCAGCCGCCTGGGCGCGCGGCCGGTGCCGACCTGCGAGGTGCCGGTGCTGTTCTCCGCCGAACTGGCCGGCGGACTGTTCGGCAGCTTCCTGTCGGCGATCTCCGGCGGCAACCTGTATCGCAAGTCGTCGTTCCTCGACGGTGCCATCGGTCAGCGGCTGTTCCCTTCCTGGCTGACCCTGGACGAACGCCCGCACCTCAAGCGTGCCTTGGGCAGCGCGGCATTCGACGGCGATGGCCTGGCGACCTACGCCAAGCCGTTCGTCGAAAAGGGCGAGCTGGTGTCCTATGTGCTGGGCACCTACTCCGGGCGCAAGCTTGGCTTGCCGAGCACCGCCAATGCCGGGGGCGTGCATAACCTCTATGTCACCCACGGTGTCGAAGACCAGGCCGCGCTGATCCGGCGCATGGGCCGCGGGCTGCTGGTGACCGAACTGATGGGCCACGGCCTGAACATGGTCACCGGTGACTATTCCCGTGGTGCTGCGGGCTACTGGGTCGAAAATGGCGAAATCCAGTTCGCCGTCCAGGAAGTGACCATCGCCGGCAATATGAAAGACATGTTCCAGCAGATTGTCGCCATCGGTAACGATCTGGAAACCCGCAGCAACATCCACACCGGTTCGGTTTTGATCGAGCGGATGACTGTCGCAGGTAGCTGACCCTGTAGGAGCGGGCTTGCCCCGCGATTTCGCAATATCAGAGACATCGCATCGCGGGGCAAGCCCGCTCCCACCCCAGAAAGCCCGGCCCTGCGCCGGGCTTTTTGTTTTCTGCTGGAATCATCTTGTATTGATTCTGATTATCAATTAATAATGAATATCATTATCTAGGCGATGATGTTCATGAAACCCGTCCTTCACGAATTGCCCTACCTCGAAAACTGGCGCTGGCTCAGTCGCCGCATCCGTTGCGCGCTGGAGCCGGACGAACCGCGCTTGATCGAGCATTACCTGGCCGAGGGGCGCTACCTGGTGTGCTGCACCGAAACCTCGGCCTGGACCGTCGCCCTGACCTCATTCCGCCTGCTCCTGGATACCGCCTGCGACCGCATGCTGCCCTGGCATTGGCGCTGCCTGTGCCTGGACCAGGCCTGGAAGCCGCTGTTGCAGCTGCGCAAGCTCGATGGTGGCGAACTGGGGCAACGCTGGCAGCCTTTCGCCCTGCAACTGGCGAACTGCACGCTGCTGCCTTCGATTTCTTTCGCTGAACTGATGCAAGGACTTGATGATGAGTAATACCCGTATCGAGCGTGACAGCATGGGTGAACTGCAGGTGCCGGCCGAGGCCCTGTATGGCGCCCAGACCCAGCGCGCGGTGAATAACTTCCCGATCAGCCAGCAGCGCATGCCGACCCAGTTCATTCGGGCGCTGTTGCTGGCCAAGGCGGCTGCGGCCAAGGCCAACGTCGAACTTGAGCAACTGCAAGCCGGGCAGGGCGCCGCCATCGTCAAGGCGGTGGAGCAACTGCTGGCGGGTGACTTCATCGAGCATTTCCCGGTGGATATCTTCCAGACCGGCTCGGGCACCAGTTCGAACATGAACGCCAACGAGGTGATCGCCACCCTGGCCAGCCGTGTGTCCGGCACCTCGATCAATCCGAACGACCACGTCAACTGCGGGCAAAGCAGCAACGACATCATCCCGACCACCATCCATGTCAGTGCCGCGCTGGGCCTGCACGAGCAATTGTTGCCGGCGCTCAAGCACCTGGTGCAGGTCATCGAGCACAAGGCCGAGGCGGTGCACCCGTTCATCAAGACCGGTCGTACCCACCTGATGGACGCCATGCCAGTGCGCATGAGCCAGGTGCTGGGCGGCTGGGCGGCGCAGATCAAGGGCGCGATCGCGCACCTGGAGTCGACCTTGCCGGCATTGCAGGCCCTGGCCCAGGGCGGCACTGCGGTGGGCACCGGGATCAACGCCCATCCGGAGTTTGCCGCACGCTTCAGCCAGCAGCTCAGTGAGCTGACCCGGGTGCCGTTCACCCCAGGGCAGAACCTGTTCGCCCTGATCGGTTCCCAGGACACCGCCGTGGCCCTGTCGGGCCAGCTCAAGACCACCGCGGTGGCGTTGATGAAGATTGCCAATGACCTGCGCTGGATGAACTCGGGGCCGCTGGCGGGCCTGGGTGAGATCGAGCTGGAGGGCCTGCAGCCGGGCTCGTCGATCATGCCAGGCAAGGTCAACCCGGTGATTCCGGAGGCCACCGCGATGGTCGCAGCCCAGGTCATCGGCAACGATGCGACCATTGCCGTGGCTGGTCAGTCGGGCAATTTCGAGCTTAACGTCATGTTGCCGATCATCGCCCAGAACCTGCTGAGCAGCATCGAGTTGATGGCCAACGCCAGCCGCCTGCTGGCCGACAAGGCGATCGCCAGCTTCAAGGTCAACGAACCCAAGCTCAAGGAAGCCCTGGCGCGCAACCCGATCCTGGTGACCGCCCTCAACCCGATCATCGGCTACCAGAAGGCTGCCGAGATCGCCAAGACCGCCTACCAGCAGGGCCGCCCGATCATCGACGTCGCCCTGGAGCACACCGACCTGCCGCGCAGCCAGCTGGAAGTGCTGCTCGACCCGGAAAAACTCACTGCTGGCGGTATCTGATAGCGCCCTGGAGGTTTGTCATGCAGCACTGGAAACGCACCACCGAAATGGCCAATCGCCTGTTCGACCAGGGCGAGCTGGTCGATGCCCGCGAGTTGTACTTGCAGGCCCTGGCCCTGGCCCAGGTGTTGTTCGAGCGCTGGCATGACGCCGATGAGGCGGTGGCCGTGTGCGTGATCGCCCATCACAACCTGGCCGACCTGCACCTGCGCCTGAACCAGCCCCAGGAGAGCGCCGAATACCTCTGCGCGATCCATCAACGGCTGTTGCAGGCCATGCAGGACTCACGCCTGGCGCCAGCGCTGCGCGAAGCGGCGCTGCGTCACAGCGGCAAGACCTACACCGAGCTGTTGAGCTTCATCAGCGAGTACGGCCAGTACCCGCGCACCGAACGTCTGCTTCATAGTCATGGCCCGCAGCCGGCAGTGCTTGCCGGTCAGGAAAATAACGGGTCCCCAGCACATCATTACGGAATCCACTGAAAAATGTCGCATACCTTGCCTGCATTGCCTTACGCCTACGATGCGCTGGAGCCGCACATCGATGCCCAGACCATGCAGATTCACCACAGCAAGCACCACCAGACCTACATCAACAACCTCAATGCGGCCATCGAGGGCACCGAGTGGGCCGAGTGGCCGGTCGAGCGACTGGTGGCGGCGGTCAAGCAACTGCCCCTGCAATTGCAGGCGGCGGTGATCAACCAGGGCGGCGGCCATGCCAATCATTCGCTGTTCTGGACTGTCATGTCGCCAGCGGGCGGTGGCCGGCCGGCGGGCTCGCTGGCCAAGGCCATCGATGAGCAATTGGGCGGTCTCGAGGCGTTCAAGGAGGCCTTCACCAAGGCGGCACTGTCGCGTTTTGGCAGTGGCTGGGCCTGGCTCAGCGTGACCCCTGAGCAAAAGCTGGTGGTCGAGAGCAGCGCTAACCAGGACAGCCCGCTGATGCACGGCAATACCCCGATCCTCGGCCTGGATGTCTGGGAGCACGCCTACTACTTGTTGTACCAGAACCGTCGTCCCGAATACATCAGCGCCTTCTACAACGTGATCGACTGGTCCGAGGTAGAGCGCCGCTATACAGCCGCGTTGGCGTGAGTCGTTCCGGTATGCGTACGCAGGTGTTGTCCGTCAGCGGCGTTCGACTGTTTCGTCTCGCCCTGGGCACGGTGCTGTTGCTGGCCGGCGGTGCCTTGCTGGTCGCCCAGGGTATCGCCTGGCTGGACCTTGAGCCGCGCCTGTTGCGTGCGCTCGAGGGCGGTGCCCTGTGTGCGCTGGGGACGGCACTGGGGGCGGTGCCGGTGCTGGTGATCCGCAGCATGCCGGTGGCCTTGGCCGATACTTTGCTGGGCTTCGGTGCCGGGGTGATGCTGGCCGCGACGGCCTTCTCCCTGATCATTCCGGGGCTGGATGCGGCCCAGGCCATCGGCCTGGGCAAATGGGCAGCGGGCGGGCTGATCAGTTTCGGCCTGCTGTTCGGCGCCTTTTGCCTGTACCTGGTCGACCTGAAGGTGTCCGGCGCTTCACCCGAGGCGCTGGTGGGCACTGGGCAGCAGCCGGTGATCGCGGCGCGGATCTGGGTATTCGTGATCGCCATCATTGCCCACAACATTCCCGAAGGCATGGCCATTGGTGTCTCGGCTGGCGGCGGCATGGCCGATGCCGACAGCCTGGCCATGGGCATTGCCTTGCAGGATGTGCCGGAAGGCCTGGTCATTGCCCTGGTACTGGCCGGTGCGGGCATGGAACGGTTCAAGGCCTTTCTGATCGGTGCGGCGTCGGGGTTGGTCGAGCCGTTGGCGGCGCTGCTGTGCGCCTGGCTGGTGAGCGTGGCCGAACTGCTGTTGCCACTGGGGTTGGCATGCGCGGCAGGGGCGATGTTGCTGGTGGTGACCCAGGAGATCATCCCCGAGTCGCGCAGCAATGGCCATCATCGCCTGGCGAGCCTTGGGCTATGTGTCGGCTTCTGCCTGATGATGGTGATGGATACGGCGCTGGCGTGAAGGCGAGGCGGGGCGATCACTCGCCCTCGTCGAAGTAGTTGTTGATCAGTTCGATCAGCGCTTCCAGGGCTTCGTCCTGCTGCTCGCCTTCGGTGTGCAGGTGCACCTGGGTGCCTTTGCCTGCGGCCAGCATCATCACGGCCATGATGCTCTTGCCGTCGATCAGTTTGTCCGGTGCCCGTCCCACCCGCACGGTGCAGGGGAAGCGTCCGGCGACGCCAACGAATTTTGCCGCAGCCCGGGCGTGCAGCCCCAGCTTGTTGATGATGGTAATTTCACGAGCGGGCATCGCGGCAGGGGTCCTGTGGGCTAGAGGTCGCGGTGGCGAACCTGGACATTCTTCAGTGAGTGCTGCAGCGCCTGGCCGAGGCGCTCGGTCAGGTACACCGAGCGGTGATGCCCGCCGGTACAGCCGATGGCGATGGTGACGTAGGCGCGGTTGCTGGCGGCAAAGCGGGGCAGCCATTTGAGCAGGTAGCTGGAGATGTCCTGGAACATTTCCTCGACATCGGGCTGCGCCGCCAGGTAATCGATAACCGGTTGCTCAAGGCCTGAATGCTCGCGCAGCTCCGGTTTCCAGTAGGGGTTGGGCAGGCAGCGCACGTCGAACACCAGGTCGGCGTCCACCGGCATGCCGCGCTTGAAGCCGAACGACTCGACCAGAAAGGCCGTGCCGGGCTCAGGCTGGTTGAGCAGGCGCAGTTTGACCGAATCTCGCAACTGGTAGAGGTTCAGGTTGGTGGTGTCGATCTTGAGGTCGGCGAGGTCGGCGATTGGTCCGAGCAGTTCGCTTTCGACCTTGATCGCTTCGGCCAGGGAACGATTGGCGTTGGTCAGCGGGTGGCGCCGACGGGTTTCCGAAAAGCGCTTGAGCAGGGTCTCTTCGTCGGCGTCCAGGTACAGCACGTCACACTGGATATGCCGGCTGCGAGCGTCTTCAAGCAGTTCGGGAAAACGAATCAGGTGGCTGGGCAGGTTGCGCGCATCGATCGATACGGCGACCTTGGGTTGCATCAGCTCGGTATTGATCAGCGCGTTTTCGGCCAACTGCGGCAGCAACCCGGCAGGCAGGTTGTCGATGCAGTAAAAGCCGTTGTCCTCCAGTACCGCGAGGGCGGTGCTCTTGCCGGAGCCGGAGCGACCGCTGACGATGATCAGGCGCATGGGTCAGTGCTCGTTCTGTACGTCCAGGACGACCTGGTACAGCGCTTCACTGCTGCCGGCGGCCCGCAAGCGCTCACGAACGTCTTTGCGGTCGAGCATGCTGGCGATCTGGCGCAGCAGTTCCAGGTGTGCATCGGTGGCCGCTTCCGGAACCAGCAGGACAAACAGCAGGTCGACCGGGGCGCCGTCGATGGCATCGTAATCAATAGGGGCATCCAGGTGCAGCAGGGCGCTTACCGGCGCCATGCAGCCCTCGAGCCGGCAGTGGGGAATGGCAATGCCATTGCCGAAGCCGGTGGAACCCAGTTTTTCGCGAGCGACCAGCTTCTCGAAGACGTCTTGCATCTCCAGTTCGGGCACTTGCTCGGCGATCACGTTGGCGACCTTTTCCAGGGCGCGCTTTTTACTGCCTCCCGGCACGTTCACCAGGGAACGGCCGGGGGTCAGGATGGTTTCAAGTCGGATCATGGATGAGGGGGATCAGCGGGCTGCTGCACCTTGCAGCAGGCTCTGCTGTTTTTCCTTGTGTTTTTTCAGTTGGCGGTCGAGCTTGTCGGTCAAGGCGTCGATCGCTGCATACATGTCTGCGTGTTCGGCATTTGCAACCACTTCGCCGCCGGGAATGAACAGCGTCGCTTCGATTTTCTGCTGCAATTTCTCGACCTTCATGATCACCGTCACGTTGGTAATCCTGTCGAAGTGCCCTTCCAGCCGTTTCAGTTTCTGTTCGACGTACTCGCGCAGCGGTTGGGTGACTTCTACATGCTGTCCACTGATATTGACTTGCATACAGCTTCTCCTTTTGTTGCCCGTGCATAAAGAGGCAGGTATTGCGCCTGCCACTGAACTGCTGTGGCACATCTCAGGGGCTACATCAGTCGCTTGCGCTCGCTCGACGGTGCGATGCCGAGGGACTCGCGGTACTTGGCGACGGTGCGACGGGCTACCTGAATGCCTTGTGCCTCCAGTAAACCAGCGATCTTGCTGTCACTCAATGGCTTTTTCTGATTTTCCGCTGCAACCAGTTTTTTGATGATCGCGCGGATCGCCGTGGACGAGCATTCACCGCCCTCGGAGGTGCTGACGTGGCTGGAGAAAAAGTACTTCAGCTCGTAGATGCCCCGCGGGGTGTGCATGTATTTCTGGGTGGTTACCCGGGAAATGGTCGACTCGTGCATGCCCACCGCTTCGGCGATGTCGTGCAGCACCAGCGGCTTCATCGCTTCGTCACCATGGTCGAGGAAGCCACGCTGGTGCTCGACGATCTGGGTGGCGACCTTCATCAGGGTCTCGTTGCGGCTCTGCAGGCTCTTGATGAACCAGCGGGCCTCTTGCAACTGGTTGCGCATGAAGGTGTTGTCGGCGCTGGTGTCGGCGCGCCGGACGAAACCTGCGTACTGCGGGTTGACCCGCAGGCGTGGAACGGCCTCCTGGTTCAGCTCGACCAGCCAGCGCTCGTTGTCCTTGCGCACGATCACGTCGGGAACCACGTATTCGGCTTCGGTGGACTCGATCTGCGAGCCCGGACGCGGGTTGAGGCTCTGGACCAGTTCGATGACCTGGCGCAGTTCGTCTTCCTTGAGCTTCATGCGACGCATCAGCTGGCTGTAATCGCGGCTGCCCAGCAGGTCGATGTAATCATTGACCAGGCGCTGGGCCTCGGCCATCCACGGCGTGCGGGCGGGCAGCTGGCGCAGTTGCAGCAGCAGGCATTCGCTGAGGTTGCGCGCGCCGATGCCGGCGGGCTCGAACTGCTGGATGCGGTGCAGGACGGCCTCGACTTCGTCCAGTTCGATATCCAGTTCAGGATCGAAGGATTCGCAGATTTCCTCGAGGGACTCGTCCAGGTAGCCCTGATTGTTGATGCAGTCGATCAGCGTCACGGCGATCAGCCGGTCGGTGTCGGACATCGGTGCCAGGTTCAACTGCCAGAGCAGGTGGCTCTGCAGGCTTTCGCCAGCCGAGGTACGGGTGGTGAAGTCCCACTCGTCATCGTCATTGCTGGGCAGGCTGCTGGCGCTGGTCTGGTAGATGTCTTCCCAGGCCGTGTCGACGGGCAGCTCGTTGGGAATGCGCTCGCTCCATTCGCCTTCGTCCAGGCTGTCCACGGTCGGCGTGGATTCCTGGAAGCTGGTGTCCTGGGTTTCGGCAACAGGCTTGCTTTCGGCGTTGTCGGCCATCGGGTCGCTGTTGTCGAAGTCGTCGCCATCTTCCTGGCGTTCGAGCATCGGGTTCGACTCCAGCGCTTCCTGGATTTCCTGCTGGAGGTCCAGGGTAGACAGCTGGAGCAGACGGATGGCCTGTTGCAACTGAGGAGTCATCGTCAGTTGCTGGCCCATTCTTAGGACGAGCGATGGTTTCATGGCAGGGGCTTAACACCTTTTTCGCCGGCGCACATGCGCCATCCACTACAAGGGCACCGAAGCGCCAACTTTAAGCAAATTATATGCCTGAAATTGGAGCGTTTGCCTAGGGTGCTGTAACAATTATGCCGTATGGAAACGGACCAGCAGCCTCCGGCAAACGCCGTGTCGCTTCGAACTTACAAGCGGAACTCGTGGCCCAGGTACACCTCTTTCACCAGGTCATTGGCCAGGATGGTCTCTGCATCGCCTTCGGCGATCAGCTGGCCATCGTTGACGATGTACGCGGTTTCGCAGATATCCAGGGTCTCACGGACGTTGTGGTCGGTGATCAGCACACCGATGCCCTTGGCCTTGAGGTGATGGATGATCTGCTTGATGTCGCCGACCGAGATCGGGTCGACACCGGCAAAGGGTTCGTCGAGCAGGATGAACTTCGGCGCGGTCGCCAGGGCGCGGGCGATTTCGACGCGGCGGCGTTCACCACCGGACAGGCTCATGCCGAGGTTGTCGCGAATGTGGCTGATATGGAATTCCTGCAGCAGGCTTTCCAGCTCCTTGCGTCGACCGGCGGCATCGAGGTCCTTGCGGGTCTCGAGGATCCCGAGGATGTTGTCGGCTACCGACAGCTTGCGAAAGATCGAGGCTTCCTGGGGCAGGTAGCCGATGCCGGCACGGGCGCGACCGTGCATCGGCTGGTGGCTGACATCCAGGTCGTCGATCAGGACGCGGCCCTGGTCGGCCTGGACCAGGCCGACGATCATGTAGAAACAGGTGGTCTTGCCGGCGCCGTTGGGGCCGAGCAGGCCGACGATCTGGCCGCTGTCGATGGACAGGCTGACGTCGCGAACCACTTGTCGGCTTTTGTAGCTCTTGGCCAGGTGCTGGGCTTTGAGGGTCGCCATTTACTCGGCCTTCTTCTTCGGCTGGATCACCATGTCGATGCGCTGACGTGGCGTGGCCACGTTGCCACCACGACCGGCGGTCGCCACCTGGGTCTTGGTGTTGTAGACGATCTTCTCGCCTTCGGTGGTGTTGCCTTCGTTCTCGACCTTGGCGCGGTCGGTGAGGATCACCATGTCTTTCTGCGCCTGGTACTGGATGGTCACCGCCCAGCCTTTCATCTTGTCGGGCTTGGCGGCGCTCTGTTGCTGCTCGAAGTAGGCGAGGTTGCCCACCGAGGTCACCACGTCGATGTCGCCGCTGGCGGCGCGGGTGATGGTCACGGTGTTGCCTTTGATCATCATCGAGCCCTGGGTGATGATCACATCGCCCTTGTAGGTGGCGACGCCTTGCTTGTCGTCCAGGTGCGCATCGTCGGCCTGGATACGGATAGGCTGGTCACGGTCAGTCGGCAGGGCCCAGGCGCTCGCGCTTCCCAGTGCTGCGCTCAGGCTGAGCAAAAAGGGGAGGGTTTTAACGAGCCTCATACTGTCCTCTTACGTTGGACAACAGGTCCATCCTGCCGTCTTTCAAATACGCCTTCATTCCCTTGCCCGTAGTCACGCCACCGGCGCCGTCGATTTTAACGGCTTGCTCGGTTTGCGCATATTGCTTCTGCGGGAACACCGTCATGCGGGTGGTGGTAATGATGGTAGTGCGGTTTTTTTCATCGGTGCGGGCGATCCGTACCGAGTCGATCAATTCCACTTCGCTGCCGTCCGGGTTGACTTCGCCCTTGTCGCTCTGCACGTGCCAGGGGTAGGTCGTGCCGCGGTACAGCTGCAGGTCCGGCTTGGTCAGCAGGGTAGTTTCACTGACCTTGAGGTGTTCGACCTTGTCAGCGGTCATCTCGTACTGCAGCTTGCCGTCGGGCAGGAACTGCACGCTGTGGGCATTGGTGGCGTAGTAGTCGATGGCATTTTCGTCGACACGGGCGACCGGCTTGTCGAGGAAGCTCTCGGGGCCGATGTTCCAGTAGCCGACGGCCACCAGCAAGGCGGCAATCACACTGAACAGCGCAATGGTGCGGATTTTTTTACTGAACATGTATCGCTCTACAGGTAGTGGGCGTTTGCCGCATCGAGATTGCCCTGGGCTTGCAGGATCAGCTCGCAGAATTCGCGGGCTGCGCCTTCGCCGCCGCGGGCCTTGGTGGTCCCGTGGGCATGCTCGCGGACAAAGGCTGCGGCATTGGCCACGGCCATTCCCAGGCCGACTCGACGAATCACCGGCAGGTCGGGCAGGTCGTCGCCCAGATAGGCGACCTGTTCATAGCTTAGGTTGAGCTGGCCGAGAAGTTCGTCCAGGACCACCAATTTATCTTCGCGCCCCTGGTACAAGTGGGGGATGCCGAGGTTCTTCGCCCGGCGTTCGACCACCGGGGTCTTGCGGCCACTGATGATCGCCGTGGTCACGCCCGAGGCCATGAGCATCTTGATGCCCTGGCCGTCGAGGGTGTTGAAGGTCTTGAATTCGCTGCCGTCTTCGAGGAAGTACAGGCGACCGTCGGTCAGCACACCGTCCACATCGAACACGGCAAGTTTGATGGCCTTGCCGCGTTGCATCAACTGGTCATTCATTACATCACTCCGGCGCGCAGCAGGTCGTGCATGTTCAGGGCGCCGACCGGGCGCTCGTTCTTGTCGATCACCACCAGGGCGTTGATCTTGTGGTCTTCCATGATCTTCAGCGCCTCGGCCGCCAGCATGTCTGCGCGAGCGGTCTTGCCGTGGGCGGTCATGACCTCTTCGATGCGGGTGGTGTGCACGTCGATGTTGCGGTCGAGGCTGCGGCGCAGGTCGCCGTCGGTAAAGATCCCGGCCAGGCGTCCGTCGGCCTCGAGGACTACGGTCATGCCCAAGCCTTTGCGAGACATTTCAAGAAGCGCGTCCTTGAGCAGGGTGCCGCGGCTGACTTGTGGCAACTCCGTGCCAGCGTGCATGACGTTTTCGACCTTGAGCAGCAAGCGCCGCCCGAGCGCGCCACCGGGGTGCGAGAAGGCGAAGTCTTCGGCCGTGAAGCCGCGGGCTTCGAGCAGGGCGATGGCCAGGGCGTCGCCCAGCACCAGGGCGGCAGTGGTCGAGGAGGTAGGCGCCAGGTTCAAAGGGCAGGCTTCCTGCTCGACCCGCGCGTCCAGGTTGACCTCGGCGGCCTTGGCCAGCGGCGAATCGGGGTTGCCGGTCAGGCTGATCAGCTGGATGCCCAGGCGCTTGATCAGCGGCAACAGGGTAACGATCTCGGCAGTGGAACCGGAGTTGGACAGGGCCAGGATCACATCGTCGCGAGTGATCATGCCCATGTCGCCGTGGCTCGCCTCTGCCGGGTGAACGAAGAATGCCGGCGTTCCGGTGCTGGCCAGGGTGGCGGCGAGTTTCTTGCCGATATGCCCCGACTTGCCCATCCCGACCACGACGACCCGGCCCTTGCTGGCCAGGATCAATTCGCAGGCTTTGACGAAATCGGCGTCGATGTGGGCCAGCAGGCCTTCTACCGCCTTGATTTCAAGGTCGATAGTGCGCCGTGCGGATTGGATCAGCTCGCTGGATTGGCTCATGTCGGAAACGGCTTGGCTGATGAAAAGGCGCCGATTATAGCGACAATGCGCAAAACCCTCACCTTGTGATTGTCATACGGTCGTCTATCTAGCTTAACCATAGCTGAACGATCGCGGCGGCGGCCTTGGGGCGCCGCTATCAGCGGTGATATAGTTTGCCGCCTGTTCGGTCCGCTCAGGGCGGGCGTGTCTCCATGAAGGGGGCGCGCGTCTGAGTGAGAAGGCCGTATCGCAAGGAGTCTAGATGAGCGTTGATAACGCCTACGCGGTCGAATTGAAGGGGGTTACCTTCAAGCGCGGTTCGCGCAGCATTTTCAATAATGTCGATATACGCATTCCCCGTGGCAAGGTCACTGGCATCATGGGGCCTTCCGGATGCGGCAAGACCACGTTGCTGCGCCTGATGGGCGCGCAGTTGCGTCCGGCCAGCGGCGAAGTCTGGGTCGGCGGGCAGAACCTGCCCGCGCTGTCGCGTGGCGATCTGTTCGATGCGCGCAAGCAGATGGGCGTGCTGTTCCAGAGCGGCGCGCTGTTCACCGACCTCGATGTGTTCGAGAACGTGGCCTTCCCGCTGCGGGTGCATACCCAGCTGTCCGACGAGATGATCCGTGACATCGTGCTGATGAAACTGCAGGCCGTCGGGCTTCGTGGAGCCATCGAGCTGATGCCCGACGAACTCTCCGGTGGCATGAAGCGCCGTGTCGCGCTGGCCCGGGCCATTGCCCTGGATCCGCAGATCCTCATGTACGACGAGCCCTTCGTCGGCCAGGACCCGATCGCCATGGGCGTTCTGGTGCGCCTGATCCGCCTGCTCAACGACGCCCTGGGCATTACCAGCATCGTGGTGTCCCACGACCTGGCCGAAACGGCCAGTATCGCCGACTACATCTATGTGGTCGGCGATGGCCAGGTGCTGGGCCAGGGGACGCCGGACGAGTTGATGGGCTCCGATAACCCGCGCATTCGTCAATTCATGAAAGGTGATCCGGACGGACCGGTGCCGTTTCACTTTCCTGCGCCGGATTACCGCGCCGATCTTCTGGGGAAGCGTTGATGCGCAGAAAATCCTTGCTCGAACGTATTCGTCGCTTTGGCCGTACGGCCATCGACGTGCTGGCCGTGTTCGGTCGTTCCTTTCTGTTCCTGCTGCATTCGCTGGTCGGGCGCAGTGGCACCGGCGGCGGGTTCCAGCTGCTGGTCCGCCAGCTCTATTCGGTCGGCGTGCTGTCGCTGGCGATCATCGTGGTGTCCGGTATTTTCATCGGCATGGTGCTGGCCCTGCAGGGCTTCAACATCCTGACCAAGTACGGGTCGGAGCAGGCAGTCGGGCAGATGGTCGCGCTGACCTTGCTGCGTGAACTGGGCCCGGTGGTGACCGCGCTGCTGTTCGCCGGGCGTGCAGGTTCCGCACTGACCGCCGAGATCGGCAACATGAAGTCCACCGAGCAGCTGTCCAGCCTGGAAATGATCGGTGTCGACCCGCTCAAGTACATTGTTGCCCCGCGCCTGTGGGCCGGCTTCATCTCCTTGCCGTTGCTGGCGCTGATCTTCAGCGTGGTCGGAATCTGGGGTGGTTCCTGGGTCGCCGTGGACTGGCTCGGGGTCTATGAGGGCTCGTTCTGGGCCAACATGCAGAACAGTGTTTCCTTTACCGACGATGTGCTCAACGGGGTGGTCAAAAGCCTGGTTTTCGCCTTCGTCGTGACCTGGATTGCCGTATTCCAGGGTTATGACTGCGAGCCCACCTCAGAAGGGATCAGTCGTGCCACCACCAAGACCGTGGTCTATGCCTCATTGGCAGTCCTGGGTCTGGACTTTATTCTGACCGCCTTGATGTTTGGAGATTTCTGATGCAAAACCGCACCCTGGAAATCGGTGTCGGCCTGTTCCTCCTGGCCGGGATCCTGGCGCTGATCCTGCTGGCCCTGCGTGTCAGCGGCCTGTCGGCGAGCCCGAGCAGCGACACATATAAACTTTATGCGAATTTCGACAATATCGCCGGATTGACGGTCAGAGCTAAAGTGACCATGGCCGGTGTAACCATCGGCAAGGTCACGGCCATCGATCTGGACCGTGACACCTTCACCGGTCGGGTGACGCTGCAGCTGGAGAAACGCGTAGACAACCTGCCTGTCGACTCCACTGCCTCGATCCTCACCGCGGGGTTGCTCGGCGAGAAGTACATCGGTATCAGCGTGGGCGGAGAAGATGCGGTGCTCAAGGATGGTGCAACCATTCACGACACCCAGTCGGCGCTGGTGCTGGAAGATCTGATTGGCAAGTTCCTGCTCAATACCGTTGGCAAAGAAGCTAAATAAGGAGTTTCCATGATTTCTATCCTGCGACGTGGCTTGCTGGTGTTGTTGGCGACGCTGCCGTTGATGGCGGGCGCAGCCACCCAGTCGCCCAAAGAAGTGATCCAGGGCACCACCAACCAGTTGCTGGCCGACCTGAAGGCCAACAAGGAGCAATACAAGTCGAACCCGAGCGCGTTCTATGACGCGCTCAATGCCAACCTGGGGCCTGTGGTGGACGCGGACGGCATCTCGAAAAGCATCATGACCGTCAAGTACTCGCGCAATGCAACCCCTGAGCAGCTGCAGCGCTTCCAGGAAAACTTCAAGCGCAGCCTGATGCAGTTCTATGGCAATGCCTTGCTCGAGTACAACAACCAGGGCATCACCGTCGGCGCCGAGAAAAAGGACGGTGACGACCGTGCCAGCGTCGACATGACGGTCAAGGGCAACAATGGCGCCATCTACCCGGTTTCCTACACCATGACCAAGCTGGGCGGTGAGTGGAAAGTGCGCAACGTGATCGTCAACGGCATCAACATCGGCAAGCTGTTCCGTGATCAGTTCGCCGACGCCATGCAGCGCAACGGCAACAACCTGGACAAGACCATCGACGGCTGGGCCGGCGAAGTGGCCAAGGCCAAGGAAACTGCCGAGCAAGAGACCGAGAAGAGCGCGCAATGACCGACAGCAGCATCACCCTCGGCGAGGACGGTGTGCTGAGCCTCGGCGGCATCCTGGACTACCGCACCGGTCCCGCCCTGCGCAAGCAGGGCCAGGCCCTGATCGCGGCCAGCAAGTGCGCAGCGCTGGTGCTGGACTGCACGAAGGTCGAGAAGTCCAGCAGTGTCGGCCTGTCCCTGCTGCTGGCGTTCATGCGCGATGCCAAGGCCGCTGGCAAGGCCGTGCAAGTGCGCGCCATGCCTCAGGACATGCGTGAAATCGCCGAGGTTTATGACCTCGACGAGGTGCTGGCGGAGCAATGACCGCCAGTCGACGACGAGCCCCTCTGTCAGAGTCCTCGTTTACGGGGTTCGCAGGCGAGGGGCTTTTTTGTATCATGGCCGACCCGCGCGCACTGGGCGCCGATTGAGGTTGAGCATGCAGGCCGTAGAAGTTAAGAACTTCCTTGAAGAAAAGTTGCCGGGAACCCGGGTCGAAGTTGAAGGCGAAGGCTGCAACTTCCAGTTGAACGTGATCAGCGACGAATTGGCGGCCTTGAGCCCGGTCAAGCGTCAGCAGCAGATCTATGCTCATCTTAATCCGTGGATCACCGATGGCAGCATCCATGCGGTAACCATGAAATTTTTCAGCAGCGCAGCCTGGGCTGAGCGCATCTGAGCCTAAATTGGCGGCGAGACACAAATGGACAAACTGATTATTACTGGCGGCGCTCGTCTTGACGGCGAAATCCGCATTTCCGGTGCCAAGAACGCGGCCCTGCCGATCCTGGCAGCCACCCTGCTGTGCGATGGCCCGGTCACGGTCGGCAACCTGCCGCACCTGCACGACATCACCACCATGATCGAGCTGTTCGGTCGCATGGGCATCGAGCCTGTGATCGACGAGAAGCTCTCGGTCGAAATCGATCCACGTACCATCAAGACCCTGGTCGCGCCGTATGAGCTGGTGAAGACCATGCGTGCCTCGATCCTGGTGCTGGGCCCCATGGTTGCCCGCTTCGGCGAGGCCGAAGTGGCCCTGCCTGGCGGTTGCGCCATCGGTTCGCGTCCGGTCGACCTGCACATTCGCGGCCTGGAAGCCATGGGTGCGAAGATCGAGGTCGAAGGTGGCTACATCAAGGCCAAGTCGCCTGAAGGCGGCCTGCGTGGCGCGCACTTCTTCTTCGACACCGTCAGCGTCACTGGTACCGAGAACATCATGATGGCCGCGGCCCTGGCCAAGGGCCGCAGCGTGCTGCAGAACGCTGCGCGCGAACCTGAAGTGGTCGACCTCGCCAACTTCCTGATCGCCATGGGTGCCAAGATCCAGGGCGCCGGTACCGACACCATCACCATCGATGGCGTCGAGCGCCTGGGTTCGGCCACCTACCGGGTCATGCCCGACCGTATCGAAACCGGCACCTACCTGGTCGCCGCTGCCGTCACCGGTGGCCGCGTCAAGGTCAAGGACACCGATCCGACCATCCTCGAAGCGGTCCTTGAGAAACTCAAGGAAGCCGGCGCCGAAGTCACCACCGGTGAAGACTGGATCGAGCTGGACATGCACGGCAAGCGGCCAAAGGCCGTCAACCTGCGTACCGCGCCGTACCCGGCGTTCCCGACCGACATGCAGGCGCAGTTCATCTCCCTGAACGCCATCGCCGAAGGCACCGGCGCAGTGATCGAGACGATCTTCGAAAACCGCTTCATGCACGTGTACGAAATGCACCGCATGGGCGCGCAGATCCAGGTCGAAGGCAACACCGCCATCGTCACCGGCACCAAGACCCTCAAGGGCGCGCCTGTCATGGCGACCGACCTGCGGGCTTCGGCCAGTCTGGTACTCTCGGCCCTGGTAGCCGAAGGCGACACCCTGATCGATCGCATCTACCACATCGACCGTGGTTACGAGTGCATCGAAGAAAAACTGCAGATGCTGGGCGCCAAGATCCGCCGCGTACCGGGCTAGTCTGCCGATGGCGCAGGGACGCGCCAGCCAGTTGCTGCACCGAATTGAATGCGGTCGGGCCCAGGGTCCGGCCGGCTGTAGCCGCATAAGGACCGACGTTTCCCATGTTGACCATCGCGCTATCCAAGGGTCGAATTCTCGACGACACCCTGCCGCTGCTGGCAGAGGCCGGTATCGTCCCGACCGAAAACCCGGACAAGAGCCGCAAGCTGATCATTCCGACGACCCAGGAAGACGTACGCCTGCTGATCGTGCGGGCTACCGACGTGCCGACCTATGTCGAGCATGGCGCTGCCGATCTCGGCGTGGCCGGCAAGGACGTGCTGATGGAGTACGGCGGCCAGGGCCTGTATGAGCCCCTGGACCTGAAGATTGCCCAGTGCAAGCTGATGACCGCTGGCGCCGTCGGTGCTTCCGAGCCCAAGGGCCGTCTGCGCGTGGCGACCAAGTTCGTCAACGTCGCCAAGCGTTACTACGCCGAGCAAGGCCGTCAGGTCGACATCATCAAGCTGTACGGCTCGATGGAGCTGGCACCGCTGATTGGCCTGGCCGACAAGATCATCGACGTCGTCGACACCGGCAACACCCTGCGTGCCAATGGCCTGGAACCCCAAGAACTGATTGCCACCATCAGCTCCCGGCTGGTGGTCAACAAGGCTTCGATGAAGATGCAGCATGCCCGCATCCAGAGCCTGATCGACACCCTGCGCCAGGCTGTCGAATCGCGACACCGCGGCTGACCTCTGCGCGCGACCTTCGCTGTCGCGCCCGTCTATCCGCGTCATAGCCACTTTTCTCGGGTGCCCGCGCGGATGGACTGGTAGCTTAGGGCGCCTGAGCATTCGCCATTTATTGAGGCCCTCGCTATGACCACGTCCACTGCAATTGCCCGACTCAATGCCGCCGACCCGGATTTCGCCCGACATCTGGATCATCTGCTGAGCTGGGAAAGCGTGTCTGACGACGCGGTCAACCAGCGCGTGCTGGACATCATCAAGGCTGTGCGCGAGCGCGGCGATGCCGCCCTGGTGGAGTTCACCCAGCGTTTCGACGGCGTTGACGCCAGCACCATCGACGAGCTGATCCTGGGCCGCGAGCGCCTGGAGCTGGCACTGACCCGCATCACCGCGGAGCAGCGCCAGGCCCTGGAAACGGCTGCCAACCGCGTGCGCATCTACCACGAGCGGCAGAAGCAGGACTCCTGGAGCTACACCGAGGCCGATGGCACGGTGCTGGGCCAGAAAGTCACGCCACTGGACCGCGCCGGCCTTTACGTGCCGGGTGGTAAAGCGTCCTACCCGTCGTCGGTGCTGATGAACGCCATTCCGGCCAAGGTCGCCGGCGTTGCCGAAGTGGTCATGGTCGTGCCGACCCCGCGTGGGGAAGTCAACGAGCTGGTGCTGGCGGCCGCCTGCATCGCCGGCGTCGACCGGGTCTTCACCATCGGTGGCGCCCAGGCGGTCGCGGCCCTGGCCTACGGCACCGAAAGCGTGCCGCAGGTGGACAAGATCGTCGGCCCGGGCAACATCTACGTGGCCACGGCCAAGCGCCATGTGTTCGGCCAGGTCGGCATCGACATGATCGCCGGCCCGTCCGAGATCCTCGTGGTCTGCGACGGCCAGACCGATCCGGACTGGATCGCCATGGACCTGTTCTCCCAGGCCGAGCATGACGAAGACGCCCAGGCGATCCTGGTCAGCCCGGATGCCGCCTTCCTCGACAAGGTCGCCGCCAGCATCGACAAGCTGCTGCCAACCATGGAACGCGCCGAGATCATCAAGACCTCGATCAACGGCCGTGGCGCACTGATCCAGGTGCGCGACATGCAGCAGGCCATGGAAGTGGCCAACCGCATCGCCCCCGAGCACCTTGAGCTGTCGGTGGCCGATCCGCAGGCCTGGCTGCCGCAGATCCGCCATGCTGGCGCGATTTTCATGGGTCGCCACACCAGCGAAGCGCTGGGCGACTACTGCGCAGGGCCCAATCACGTCTTGCCGACGTCCGGCACCGCGCGTTTCTCGTCGCCGCTGGGGGTGTATGACTTCCAGAAGCGTTCGTCGATCATCTTCTGCTCCGAGCAGGGCGCCTCGCAACTCGGCCAGACCGCTTCGGTACTGGCCCGTGGCGAATCGCTGACTGCCCATGCCCGCAGCGCCGAATACCGTATCCTTGCCGACAAGAAGGGGAACTGAACATGAGTCGATTCTGGAGCCCTTTCGTCAAGGACCTGGTGCCTTACGTCCCGGGTGAGCAGCCGAAGCTGGCGAAACTGGTCAAGCTCAACACCAACGAGAACCCCTATGGCCCGTCGCCCAGGGCGCTGGAAGCCATGCGCGGCGAGCTGAGCGACAACCTGCGCCTGTACCCCGACCCCAACAGCGACCTGCTCAAGCAGGCGGTGGCGGACTACTACGGGGTCAAGGGCAACCAGGTGTTCCTGGGCAACGGTTCGGACGAAGTGCTGGCGCACATCTTCCACGGCCTGTTCCAGCACGGCGCGCCGCTGCTGTTCCCGGATATCAGCTACAGCTTCTATCCGGTCTACTGCGGCCTGTACGGTATTCCGTTCGAGCCGGTGGCGCTGGACGAGCAGTTCCAGATCCGCGTCGAGGATTACGCCCGGCCCAATGGCGGCATCATCTTCCCCAACCCCAACGCGCCCACCGGTTGCCTCTTGGCGCTGGAGGCCATCGAGCAGATGCTCAAGGCCAACCCTGAGTCGGTGGTAGTGGTCGATGAAGCCTATATCGACTTCGGCGGGCAGACGGCCATCAGCCTGGTCGATCGCTACGACAACCTGCTGGTCACCCAGACCCTGTCCAAGTCGCGCTCGCTGGCCGGGTTGCGGGTGGGCCTGGCGGTAGGGCATCCGGACCTGATCGAGGCCCTGGAGCGGATCAAGAACAGCTTCAACTCCTATCCCCTCGATCGCATGGCGATCGTCGGCGCGGCAGCAGCGTTCGAGGACCGTGCCTACTTCGACGAAACCTGCCGCAAGGTGATCGACAGCCGCGAGCTGCTGGTGGGCGAGCTCACCGACCGTGGTTTCGAGGTGTTGCCTTCGGCCGCCAACTTCATCTTCGCCCGCCATCCGCAACAGGATGCCGGCGAACTGGCAGCCAAACTGCGCGAGCAGGGGGTGATCGTGCGTCACTTCAAGCAGGCGCGGATTGCCCAGTTCCTGCGCATCACCATCGGCACACCGGAGCAGAACCAGGCATTGCTCGATGCGTTGAACTGATACCGGGTTGTACTTATCGCGGGGCAAGCCCGCTCCTACCGGAGCGGGCTTGCCCCGCGATTGCTTTCACACGATGCAAAACGTTAATCTAAGCCTCTTCAAATTCATCCGATGATTGGATGTCATGACCGTACTCATCAAACGCTCCCTGGTCGAACAAGCCGTCGATCAACTGCGCCAACGCATCGCCACCGGCGCCTGGGCCGTCGGCCAGCGCCTGCCCACTGAGCCTGAACTGGCCGCGGAACTGGGCATCAGCCGCAACACCGTGCGCGAGGCCATGCGGGTGCTGGCCTTCAGCGGCCTGGTCGAAGTCCGCCAGGGCGACGGCAGCTACCTGCGCACGGCGGTCGACCCATTGCAGGCGATGCAGGCACTGTCGCGCTGCAGCCCGGAGCAGGCCCGGGAAACCCGGCACATTCTCGAAGCCGAAGCCATCGGCCTGGCAGCGCTGCGCCGCACCGACGACGACCTGCGGGCCCTGCGTGAAGCGCTCGCGCACAGCAGCGCGCATTTTCACGATGACCTGGAGCGTTACATCAGTTGCGACCTGGTGTTTCACCAGCGACTGGTGGATGCCGCACACAACCCGGCCCTGAGCGAGCTGTACCGGTACTTTTCCGGAGTGGTGGCGGCTACCTTGCACCACAACCTGTCCCACGCACCGCGTTGCCAGTCGGTCTTCGACCTGCACGGGCAGATTCTCGACGCCATCGAACAACGCGATCCGGACAAGGCCAAGGCCCTGAGCCGGACCCTGATCAACGAATCCTGACCTTGCGAGACTGCCATGGCCCGTGACACTACCCCGAATGCTGCCCCGGCCCAGGGGACCGAGCTTGAAGAACTGCTGATCGATGCCGAAGCCGACGACGAGCAGGTGCAGACGCAGCCCGTGCTGCTGCAGCGGCCCTGGTTGCTGTTGCTCGGTCTGGTGCTGGTGGCACTGAACCTGCGTCCAGCGTTGTCGAGCATGGCGCCGCTGCTCAGCCAGGTGTCCGAGAGCCTTGGCCTGAGTGCGTCCCAGGCCGGCCTGCTGACCACCTTGCCGGTGCTCTGCCTGGGCCTGTTCGCGCCCCTGGCGCCGGTGCTGGCGCGACGTTTCGGCAGCGAGCGGGTAATCCTCGGCATCCTGCTGACCCTGGCGGCCGGCATTGCCGTGCGCAGTGCCTTCGGCGCCACCGGCCTGTTCGTCGGCAGCATCATGGCCGGGGCCAGTATCGGGGTGATCGGCGTGCTGTTGCCGGGTATCGTCAAGCGCGATTTCCCCCAGCATGCCGGCACGCTCACCGGGGTCTACACCATGGCCCTGTGCCTGGGTGCGGCCATGGCGGCCGGGGCCACGGTGCCCCTGAGCCAGCACCTGGGCGACAGCTGGTCGCTGGGCCTGGGCTTCTGGCTGGTGCCGGCGCTGCTGGCGGTGCTGGTCTGGCTGCCCCAGGCGCGCCAGGGCCATGGCGCGCACCATGTCGCCTATCGGGTGCGTGGCCTGTTGCGCGACCCGCTGGCCTGGCAGGTCACCCTGTACATGGGGTTGCAGTCGTCACTGGCTTACATCGTCTTCGGCTGGCTGCCGTCGATCCTGATCGGCCGCGGCCTGACCCCGACCCAGGCGGGCCTGGTGCTGTCCGGTTCGGTGATCGTGCAACTGGCCAGCTCCCTGGCGGCGCCCTGGCTGGCCACGCGCGGCAAGGATCAGCGCCTGGCGATCGTGCTGGTCATGCTGCTGGCCCTGGCCGGTCTGTTTGGCTGCCTGTATGCGCCGCTGGAAGGCTTGTGGGGCTGGGCGATCGTCCTGGGCCTGGGGCAGGGCGGTACCTTCGCCCTGGCGCTGACGCTGATCGTGCTGCGCTCCGGGGACGCCCACGTGGCGGCCAACCTGTCGAGCATGGCCCAGGGCGTGGGTTACACCCTGGCGTCCATGGGGCCGTTCGCGGTCGGTCTGGTACACGACCTGACCGGTGGCTGGAATGCCGTGGGCTGGATTTTCGCGGTGCTGGGCGTGGGGGCGATAGGTTTTGGTCTCAAGGCCGGGCGTAACCTGCATGTGCAGGTGGTCAGCGAACGGGTCTGATTGGGTGTGATGGCCATCGCCGGCTATGCCGGCTCCCACAGGGACTCCTGGTGCTTGTAGGAGCCAGGAGAGGATTAAGCAGGTATTCGCCAGGCAAATGCCCGTAGCTTTTTGCCACTGAGGCGGACTATCGTTCGGGTCTATCCATCGGCAACGGACCCGCCCCATGAGCGACGCCAACAGCGCCCTGATCACTCGCTTCTACCAGGCCTTCCAGCGCCTCGACGCCGAGGCGATGGTCGCCTGCTACAGCGCTGACATCGTTTTCAGTGATCCGGCCTTCGGCACCTTGCGTGGCCAGGACGCCGGCGACATGTGGCGTATGCTCACCCGCCGCGCCAAGGACTTTTCCCTGACCTTCGACCAGGTGCGTGCCGACGAGCACGCCGGCGCCGCCCATTGGGTCGCCACCTACCTGTTCAGCCAGACCGGCCGAGTCGTGATCAACGACATCCAGGCCCGTTTTGTCATTCGCGATGGCAGGATCTGCGAGCACCACGATAGCTTCGACCTGTGGCGCTGGGCACGTCAGGCCCTGGGCACCAGCGGCTTGTTGCTGGGTTGGACGCCGCTGGTGCAGGGCAAGGTTCGCCAGCAGGCGCTCAAGGGGCTGCGCGCGTTTCAGGCCGGGCGCTGAACGGGTAAGCTGTGGGCTTTGCCCTCATAAGCCCGCACTGTGACCCAAGCCTCTGCCGATACACCTGCCAAGCCCTGGTATGTCTACCTGGTGCGTGCCGCCAATGGCTCGCTCTATTGCGGTATCAGCGATAACCCGCAGCGGCGCTTCCTGGCTCACCAGAAGGGGCAGGGCGCGCGTTACTTCAGTACCAGCCCGGCGGTCGCCCTGGTGTATGTCGAGTCCTGGCCGAGCAAGGCCGAGGCCTTGCGCCAAGAGCGGCTGGTGAAGAAATTGCGCAAGCGCGCCAAGGAGGCCCTGGTGGCCTCCTGGGCCGGGATCAGTCCTTGCGACGCTTCAACTGATCGGTCAGCTGGGTCGGCAGGCCCTTGATGATCAGGGTGCCAGCTTCTTCGTCGTACTCGACCTTGGAGCCCAGCAGGTGGGCTTCGAAACTGATCGACAGGCCCTCGGCGCGACCGGTGAAGCGGCGGAACTGGTTGAGGGTGCGTTTGTCGGCGGGGATTTCCGGCGACAGGCCGTAGTCCTTGTTACGGATGTGATCGTAGAAAGCCTTCGGACGGTCTTCGTCGATCAGGCCCGAGAGCTCTTCCAGGGTCACTGGCTCGCCGGCCTTGGTCTGGCTGGTGGCGTAGTCGACCAGGGTCTGGGTTTTCTCCCGGGCGGCTTCTTCGGGCAGGTCCTCGCTTTCGACGAAGTCGCTGAAGGCCTTGAGCAGGGTGCGGGTTTCCCCCGGGCCGTCGACGCCTTCCTGGCAGCCGATGAAGTCGCGGAAGTACTCCGAGACCTTCTTGCCATTCTTGCCCTTGATGAACGAGATGTACTGGCGCGAGGTCTTGTTGTTCTGCCACTCGGAGAGGTTGATCCGCGCGGCCAGGTGCAGCTGGCCCAGGTCCAGGTGGCGGGACGGGGTGACGTCCAGGTCGGCGTTCACCGCCACGCCTTCACTGTGGTGCAGCAGGGCGATGACCAGGTACTCGGTCATGCCTTGCTGGTAGTGGGCGAACAGGACGTGGCCACCGGTCGACAGGTTGGATTCTTCCATCAGCTTTTGCAGGTGCTCGACGGCGACCCGGCTGAAGGCGGTGAAGGTGCTGCCTTCGTCCAGGTATTCCTTGAGCCAGCCGCTGAACGGATGGGCACCGGATTCGGCATGGAAGAAACCCCAGGCCTTGCCTTGCTTGGCGTTGTAGCTGTCGTTGAGGTCGGCCAGGAGGTTTTCGATGGCGCCGGACTCGGCAAGTTCGGAGTCACGCGCGTGCAGCACGGCAGGGCTGCCATCGGGTTTCTTGTCGATCAGGTGGACGATGCAATGACGGATCGGCATGGGATTCTCGGTTGAAAATGGGCGGTGCTGGCCGCGTTGCAAAGGGGCCAAGTGTACCTCAGGCCAAGGGTGATTCAGCGGCCAGATGTTGGCGGATATGTCAGTTGTTCGTTTTTTGTTCAGTTTTTTGCGTTTTTTCGCGCAAACCCCCGAAAAACCTGCACATTTGCCCTGTCGGAGGCGGATATTTATCTATTCGTGTGGTAGTTTTGCCCGGTCTTGCGCCCCGAGTGCGGCGCATTGCTGGCAGACCGCTCGCGTCACGTCGAACCAAACGCCGTTTTGCGTATCTACATACGCGATTGACATGGTTGTAACACCGGACCGCCGGGCACCCCGCAGGTCTGGCTCGATGACTGACGTAGCACTCTGCATACTCACTGAATTTGATAGGGAAGGAACACCACCATGGCATTGACCAAAGACCAACTGATCGCCGATATCGCCGAAGCTATCGACGCGCCGAAAACCACCGCGCGTAACGCCCTGGAGCAACTGGGTCAGATCGTTGCTGATCAACTGGAAAATGGCAGCGAAATCACCCTGCCAGGCATTGGCAAACTGAAAATCACCGAGCGTCCTGCCCGTACCGGCCGCAACCCTTCGACTGGCGCTGCCATCGAAATCGCTGCCAAGAAAGTCGTCAAATTCGTGCCAGCCAAAGTGCTGACCGACGCTGTAAACAAGTAATTGTAAGCAGCTTCGAAAAAACCGCGTCCGGTGTGAGCCTGACGCGGTTTTTTTATGCCCCTGTGGGAGCGGGCTTGCCCCGCGATTGCGCCGTGTCAGTCACACCGTATCGCGGGGCAAGCCCGCTCCTACAGTTTCCAGCGCTGTTGGCGCCAGGCCTTGCGCGCCTGCGCATCCTGGAAGGTCCAGGCCACCATGCGACTCTGTTTCTGCCCCTGGCCCATCTCGACCACGCGCCATTCGATGGCACCGGCCTTCTTCAGCGCCGCCTCGATGCCCGGCAGATTGGACGCCTTGGATACCAGTGAGGTGAACCACAGCACCTGTTGGCCGTGCGCTGCGCTCTCGGCCACCAATTGGGTGACGAAACGGATTTCGCCGCCCTCGCACCACAGTTCGTTGTTCTGCCCGCCAAAGTTCAGCACCGGCAACTTGCGCTTGGGATCGGCCTTGCCCAGGGCCCGCCATTTGCGCTGGCTGCCGCGCGTGGCCTCGTCCCGTGAGGCGTGGAAGGGCGGGTTGCACAGGGTCAGGTCATAGCGCTCGTCGTCCTTGAGCAGGCCGAGCAGGATGTGCTTGCGGTTGCCTTGCTGGCGCAGGCTGATGGCCTTCTCAAGGCCATTGGCCTGGACGATGGCCTTGGCCGCGGCCAGGGCAATGGGGTCGATGTCCGAGCCCAGGAAGCGCCAGCGGTAATCGCTGTGGCCCAGCAGCGGGTAGATGCAGTTGGCACCCACGCCGATGTCCAGTGCACGCACCTGGGCACCCCGGGGGATTTCGCCCTGGTTCTCGTCGGCCAGCAGGTCAGCCAGCACGTGGATGTAGTCGGCGCGCCCGGGAATCGGCGGGCACAGGTAGTCGGCGGGGATGTCCCAGTGCTGGATGCCGTACTGGGCCTTGAGCAGGGCACGGTTGAACACCCGCACGGCCTCGGGGTTGGCGAAGTCGATGCTGGGTTTGCCGTGGGGGTTGGTGATCGTGAACTGGCCCAGTTCAGGGCTGCTCTTGATCAGCTCGGGGAAGTTGTAGCGGCCCTGATGGCGGTTGCGCGGGTGCAGGGTCGGTTTGCTGGGCGTGGTCATCGGTTTGGTCCGGTAGAACGCATCGCGGGTCAAGCCCGCTCCCACTGTGGGAGCGGGCTTGACCCGCGATGGCGCCGCTGAAATCAGCGAGTGTTACAGCGCAGCAATCCGCGCGTGCTGCTCGGTGAAGTTGGCCAGGGCCTGTTCGGCTTCGGCCAGCTTGGCGCGCTCCTTGTCGATCACCGCAGGCGGTGCCTTGTCGACGAAGGCGGCGTTGGACAGCTTGCCGCCCACGCGCTGGACTTCGCCTTGCAGGCGCTGGATTTCCTTGTTCAGGCGCGCCAGTTCAGCGTCCTTGTCGATCAGGCCGGCCATCGGCACCAGCACTTGCAGATCGCCGACCAGGGCGGTGGCGCTCAGCGGCGCTTCGTCCTGCTCGCCCAGCACGGTGAAGGATTCGATCTTCGCCAGCTTCTTGAGCAGCGCTTCGTTTTCCTGCAGGCGACGCTGGTCTTCGGCGCTGGCGTTCTTGAGGAACAGTTGCAGTGGCTTGCCCGGGCCGATGTTCATTTCGCCACGGATGTTGCGCACGCCGAGCATCAGCTCCTTGAGCCACTCGATATCGCCTTCGGCAGCGGCATCGATGCGGGCCTCAACGGCCACCGGCCATGGCTGCAGCATGATGGTCTTGCCCTCGGCACCGACCAGCGGCGCCAGGCGCTGCCAGATTTCCTCGGTGATGAACGGCATGAACGGATGGGCCAGGCGCAGTGCCACTTCCAGCACGCGCACCAGGGTGCGACGGGTGCCGCGAGCACGCTCGACCGGGGCGTTCTCGTCCCACAGTACCGGCTTGGACAGCTCCAGGTACCAGTCGCAGTACTGGTTCCAGATGAACTCATACAGCGCCTGGGCGGCCAGGTCGAAGCGGAACTGCTCCAGCTGGCGGGTCACTTCGGCTTCGGTGCGCTGCAGCTGGGAAATGATCCAGCGGTCGGCCAGCGACAGCTCGTAGGCTTCGCCGTTCTGGCCGCAGTCGTCGCCCTTGTCCAGCACGTAGCGCGCGGCGTTCCAGATCTTGTTGCAGAAGTTGCGGTAGCCTTCGACGCGGCCCATGTCGAACTTGATGTCACGGCCGGTGGAGGCCAGCGAGCAGAAGGTAAAGCGCAGGGCGTCGGTGCCGTAGCTGGCGATGCCTTCAGGGAACTCGGCCTTGGTCTGCTTGGCGATCTTCTCGGCAAGCTTGGGCTGCATCAGGCCGCTGGTGCGTTTTTCCAGCAGTTCGTCCAGGGTGATGCCGTCGACGATATCCAGCGGGTCAAGGACGTTGCCCTTGGACTTGGACATCTTCTGGCCCTGGCCGTCGCGGACCAGGCCGTGCACGTAGACGGTCTTGAACGGAACCTGGGGGGTGCCGTCCTCGTTCTTCACCAGGTGCATGGTCAGCATGATCATCCGGGCGACCCAGAAGAAAATGATGTCGAAACCGGTGACCAGCACGTCGGTGGAGTGGAAGGTCTTGAGGAATTCGGTCTGCTGCGGCCAGCCCAGGGTCGAGAAGGTCCACAGGCCCGAGCTGAACCAGGTGTCGAGTACGTCGTTGTCCTGGGTCAGGACCACATCGGCAGCGAGTTTGTGCTTGGTCCGCACTTCTTCTTCGTTGCGACCGACGTAGACCTTGCCGGCCTCGTCGTACCAGGCCGGAATGCGGTGGCCCCACCACAGTTGGCGGCTGATGCACCAGTCCTGGATATCGCGCATCCAGGAGAAGTACATGTTCTCGTACTGCTTGGGCACGAACTGGATGCGGCCGTCTTCAACGGCGGCAATCGCAGGCTCGGCCAGCGGCTTGGTGGAGACGTACCACTGGTCGGTCAGCCACGGCTCGATGACGGTGCCGGAGCGGTCGCCCTTCGGCACTTTCAGGGCGTGGTCGTCGACGCTGACCAACAGGCCCGCGGCGTCGAAGTCGGCGACGATCTGCTTGCGCGCCACGAAACGGTCCAGGCCGGCGTAGTCGGCGGGCAGGGTGGCGTCGATGCTTTCGTTGACACTGCCGTCGAGGTTGAACACCTGGGCGGCCGGCAGGACGAAGGCGTTCTTGTCGAAGATGTTGAGCAGCGGCAGGTTGTGGCGCTTGCCGACTTCATAGTCGTTGAAGTCGTGGGCCGGGGTGATCTTCACGCAGCCGGTACCGAACTCGGGGTCGCAGTAGTCGTCGGCGATGATCGGGATGCGACGGCCCACCAGTGGCAGCTCGACGAACTTGCCGATCAGGGCCTTGTAGCGCTCGTCTTCGGGGTTCACGGCAACGGCGGCGTCGCCGAGCATGGTTTCCGGACGGGTGGTGGCGACGATCAGGTAGTCCTTGCCATCGGCGGTTTTCGCGCCGTCAGCCAGCGGGTAGCGCAGGTTCCACAGGTGGCCTTTCTCGTCGTGGTTTTCCACTTCGAGGTCGGAGATCGCCGTGTGCAGCTTGGTGTCCCAGTTGACCAGGCGCTTGCCGCGGTAGATCAGGCCATCCTCGTGCAGGCGCACGAAGGCTTCCTTGACCGCCTCGGACAGGCCGTCATCCATGGTGAAACGCTCGCGGCTCCAGTCGACCGACGAACCCAGGCGACGGATCTGGCGGCTGATGTTGCCACCGGACTGATCCTTCCATTCCCAGACCTTTTCCAGGAACTTCTCGCGGCCCAGGTCGTGGCGGTTCTGGCCCTTGGCTTCGAGCTGGCGCTCGACCAGCATCTGGGTAGCGATACCGGCGTGGTCGGTGCCCGGCTGCCACAGGGTGTTGCGACCCTGCATGCGGCGGAAACGGATCAGGGCATCCATGATCGCGTTGTTGAAGCCATGACCCATGTGCAGGCTGCCGGTGACGTTCGGCGGCGGGATCATGATGGTGTAGGAATCGCCCGCGCCTTGCGGAGCGAAATAATTCTCGGACTCCCAGGTGTTGTACCAGGAGGTTTCAATAGCGTGCGGCTGGTAGGTCTTATCCATGCGCGGCGGGACCCTTAGGCATTTAATCAGGAAAGCCGGGCAGTATAACGAGGATAAGGGCCGGGGCGTAGCATGAGGTGATGGCAGGAGGCAAAAACATCGCGGGGCAAGCCCGCTCCGGTGGGAGCGGGCTTGCCCCGCGATGCGCTCAACTCACTCAGGGAGCTGGTTGAGCAAGCGTTCGAGACGGGCATCGAGGCGACGCTTGATCTCGTTCTCGATATGCGGGGTGAAGTCGTTGATCACGTCCTGCATGATCAATTGCGCTGCCGCCCGCAGCTCGCTGTCCAGGTGCAGCAGGGTTTCCTGGCGGCGGGCCTGCGGGTCCATCGGGGCCGGTGCCGGTGTGGCAACGGCCGATGGCGCTTCGGCCTCTTCGAGCAGCAGCGGGATCTGCTCCTCGACGGTGTCGGTCAACAGCGGCGGTTCAAGGGATTCGTCGCCCAGCAGCTGGCGAATCGACTCGAGGTCGTCAAGCAGGTGTGCGGATTGGGGCAGGGGGGTGGGTTTGTCCATCGTCTTCACAGTCGCTGTAGGCGGTGATCCTGCAGAGCATAGCCCTGTTCGCGGTAGAAACGGAAACTCTCTCGGGCAGCCTGACGGATCGTCGGCTCCTCGATCACAATTTCGGCAATGCGGGCAAAGCGCGAAGCGAATGCTGGCACCTTGAGGTCCAGGTTGATCAGCAGGTCCTGGTGGCTGCCGGCGTCATCGCCCAGGCCCAGGGCCACGCTGGCGTTCGGGTCGTCCTCGGCCGGGCTGTGGGGCACGAAGGCTTCGCCCTTGAACGCCCACAGGCGTGCATCCAGCTCATCGCGCTGGGCGGCATCGCTGCACTGCAGGTAGACCCGATGCCCCAGGCGCCAGGCCTTCTCGCAGAGCTTGCAGGCAAAATCCAGGCGCGCCGAGGGGGCGTCGCTGGGGAGAATGTAGAAATCGACCTTGCTCATGATCTGCCTGCCGACCAGCTACGCCCGGGAGCGTAGCCGGTCGGCCATCACTCAGGCGTTGGCGCGGTCGAGCAGGTACTGGGTCAGCAGCGGAACCGGGCGGCCAGTGGCGCCCTTGTCCTTGCCACCGCTGATCCAGGCGGTGCCGGCGATGTCCAGGTGAGCCCAGTTATAGGCCTTGGCAAAGCGCGACAGGAAGCAACCGGCGGTGATGGTGCCGGCCTTCGGGCCGCCGATGTTGGCGATGTCGGCGAACGGGCTGTCGAGCTGCTCCTGGTACTCGTCGAACAGCGGCAACTGCCAGGCGCGGTCGTCGGCACGCTTGCCGGCGTCGAGCAACTGGCCGACCAGTTCGTCGTTGTTGCCCATCAGGCCCGAGGTGTGGCTGCCCAGGGCGACGATGCAGGCGCCGGTCAGGGTGGCGATGTCGATCACCGCCTGGGGCTTGAAGCGTTCGGCGTAGGTCAGGGTGTCGCACAGCACCAGGCGGCCTTCGGCGTCGGTGTTGAGGATCTCGACGGTCTGCCCGCTCATGGTGGTGACGATGTCGCCCGGACGGGTGGCGCCGCCGCTCGGCATGTTCTCGGCGCAGGCCAGCAGGCACACCAGGTTGATCGGCAGTTGCAGTTCGAGCACGGCGCGCAGGGTGCCGAACACGCTGGCCGCACCGCCCATGTCGAATTTCATTTCATCCATGCCGGCGCCCGGCTTGAGGCTGATGCCACCGGTGTCGAAGGTGATGCCCTTGCCCACCAGCACGAACGGCTTCTCGGATTTCTTACCGCCCTGGTAGTTCATCACGATCAGGCGTGGTGGCTGGTCGCTGCCCTGGCCAACGGCGTAGAACGCGCCCATGCCCAGTTCCTTGATCTTCTTCTCGTCCAGCACCTCGACCTTCAGGCCCTTGTGGGCCTTGCCCAGGTCCTTGGCCTGCTCGGCCAGGTAGCTTGGGTGGCACACGTTCGGCGGCAGGTTGCCCAGGTCACGGGTCAGGCGCATGCCGGTGGCGATGGCACGGGCGTGCTTCACGGCGCGCTCGACCTCGGCGGCACCGGCCTTGTCGGCCAGCAGGGTGATTTTCTTCAGGGCGCGGGCTTCTGCCTTCTGGCTCTTGTACTGGTCGAAGACGTACTCGCCGTCGAGCAGGGTTTCGGCCAGCAGGCGCGCCTTGCCGTAGAAGCCATCGCGTCCAGCGACGGTCACTTCGTCCAGGGCCAGTACCGCGTCGCTGCCATTGACGCCCTTGAGCACGGCCAGCACGCTGGACGCCACCTTGCGCCAGCTGCGGTCACCCAGTTCGCTGTCCTTGCCGGTGCCCACCAGCAGCACGCGCTCGGCCTTGAGGTTCGGCAGGCTGTGCAGCAGCAGGGTCTGGCCGACCTTGCCGGCCAGGTCGCCGCGCTTGAGCATGGCGCTCAGCGCGCCGCCGCAGGCTTCATCGACCGCCTTGGCCGTGGCACCGAGTTTGCGACCTTCGCCGACCGTGAGCACCAGCGTGGCGGTTTTCAAGGAGGCAGCGGCTACGCTTTTTACAACCAGTTCCATGTCAGGATCCCCGAATGATCTGTGTCGGCGCACTACCTGTGCAGGCGCCTGGCCGCGTGGTCGCGTGCCGGTGATAAAGCTGCCAGTTTGAGCCTGCTTGGACCGCCCTGACAACCCCGACATGAAGCATTGCACGGCGCCAAGTGACAGGCACGGCCAATCACAGGATAATGCGCCAACTTTTGTCCCGGTTCGCTTCGGCTGAACCAACAACTATCTTGGCTGTATATGTATTCCTTGTTCGGCTGTCCGAGCCTGACAACCCAGGAGTGTCTGGTTTGATCGTCTTCCGTTATCTGTCCCGCGAGGTCCTGGTGACCTTGAGTGCCGTCAGCGCCGTGCTGCTGGTGATCATCATGAGCGGGCGCTTCATCAAATACCTGGCCCAGGCGGCCCAGGGCGTGCTCGATCCGGGTGTGCTGTTCCTGATCATGGGTTATCGCCTGCCTGGTTTCCTGCAGTTGATCCTGCCGCTGGGGCTGTTCCTCGGCATTCTGCTGGCCTATGGCCGGCTGTACCTGGAAAGCGAGATGACCGTGCTCTCGGCCACCGGCATGAGCCAGCAGCGCCTGCTGGCGATGACCATGGCCCCGGCGGCGCTGGTGGCCTTGCTGGTCGCCTGGCTGAGCCTGAGCCTGGCGCCGCAGGGGGTGACCCAGGTGGCGCAGATCATCAACCAGCAGGATGCCATGACCGAGTTCGACACCCTGGTACCGGGCCGCTTCCAGACCCTGCGCGACGGCACCCGGGTCACCTACACCGAGCAGCTGTCCGAAGACCGCGGCAACCTGGGTGGCGTGTTCATTTCCGAGAAGCGCTTCTCCCAGGACAAGACCAAGGAGCGGGCGCCTTCGGTGCTGGTCGCCGAGAAGGGCCGGCAGGAGCTTGGTGCCGACGGCAACCGCTACCTGATCCTGGAAAACGGCTACCGTTACGACGGCAACCCTGGCCAGGCCGACTACCGCGCCATCAAGTACGACACCTATGGTGTGCTGCTGCCCAAGCCTGAGGTCAGTGAAGAAATCACCGACCGCGAAGCCATTCCGACCTCCGCGCTGATCGGCCACGATGGCCTGCGCGAGCGTGCCGAACTGCAATGGCGCCTGTCGTTGCCGCTGCTGGTGTTCGTGGTGACCTTGCTGGCCGTGCCGCTTTCGCGGGTCAATCCACGCCAGGGCCGCTTCCTCAAGCTGCTGCCGGCGATCCTTCTGTACATGGCCTACCTGACCATGCTGATTGCCGTGCGTGGCGCCCTGGAGAAAGGCAAGCTGCCGATCGGCCTGGGTGTCTGGTGGGTCCACGGGTTGTTCCTGCTCATCGGCCTGGGGCTGATGTACTGGGAGCCGTTGCGCCTCAAGCGTGCCGCTCGCCGTGCGGAGGTGGCCCATGGTTAAGCTCGACCGTTACATCGGCAAGAGCGTCCTGCTGGCCATCATCGCCGTGCTCGGGATCATCCTCGGCCTGGCCTCGCTGTTCGCCTTCATCGACGAGATGGGCGACATCAACGACAGCTACACCCTCTGGGATGCCGGCAACTTCGTGTTGCTGACCGCACCGCGGCGGCTGTACGACATGCTGCCGATGGCCGCCCTGATCGGTTGCCTGATCGGCCTGGGCAGCCTGGCCAGCAGCAGCGAACTGACCATCATGCGGGCGGCGGGCGTGTCCATCGGGCGTATCGTCTGGGCGGTGATGAAGCCGATGCTGGTGCTGATGCTGGTTGGCATCCTGATCGGCGAATACGTGGCCCCGGCGACCGAGAACAAGGCCCAGGCCGACCGTTCCCTGGCCCAGGGCAGCGGTGAGGCGCAGAGCTCCAAGCGCGGTATGTGGCACCGCCAGGGCGACGAGTTCGTGCACATCAACTCGGTACAGCCCAACGGCCTGCTGTACGGCGTCACCCGTTATCGCTTCGACAACGAGCGCCACCTGGTCACCTCCAGCTTCGCCCGTCGGGCGCAGTACCAGGAAGATCACTGGCAGCTCAACGATGTGACCACCACCTATTTCCGCGGTGATCACACCGAGGTCGTCAAGGAGCCGGTCGTGCGCTGGGACGTCACCGTCACCCCGCAACTGCTCAACACCGTGGTGCTGGCGCCCGAGTCGCTGTCGATCACCGGTTTGTGGGATTACATCCACTACCTGTCCGACCAGGGCCTGAACAACGCCCGCTACTGGCTGGCGTTCTGGACCAAGGTGCTGCAGCCGTTGGTGACGGCGGCCCTGGTGCTGATGGCGATCTCCTTCATCTTCGGTCCGCTGCGTTCGGTGACCCTGGGGCAGCGTGTGTTCACCGGTGTGCTGGTGGGCTTCGTGTTCCGCATCGCCCAGGACCTGCTCGGGCCATCGAGCCAGGTGTTCGGCTTCCCGCCGTTGCTGGCGGTGGTGATTCCGGCGGCGATCTGTGCCGGGGCCGGGTGGTGGATGTTGCGACGGGCTGGTTGAGTCTTGTCGTCATGAGAAAGCCGACCTGTGGGTCGGCTTTTTTGTGGGTGTTTGTTTTTTGCGCACTGTAGGAGCGGGCTTGCCCTGCGATCCGATCTGCCGGGTGGATTGCAATCGCGGGGCAAGCCCGCTCCTACAGTCGATCAGGGTCAAGCAGATTTCTTGCGCTTGGGCACATGCACCAGCTGGCTATCCGAGTAGATGTCGTGCCAACTGCGTTTTTGCTTGTCGACCAGCGACCAGAAAAAACCCAGCCCCAGGCACAGCCAGGAGGCAATGGCCACGATAAAGCGCAGCAGCGCCTGCCACAGGCTGATCGCACTGCCATCGGCGTTCTGTACGCGAACGCCCCAGACCTGCATGCCCAGGGTCTGCCCGCCGTGGGTCCAGAACTTGGCAAAGAAGCCGAACAGGGCGAACAGCAGCAAGGTCGACAACAAAGGATCGCCATCCAGGGCGCCAGCCTCGGTCAGTTGGCGCATGCGCGCCTCACCGATGATCGCCATCTGGATCATCTTGTACACGCCCGCCGTGACGATCAGCAGCGCCGTACACAACAGGAAGTCGTAGAACATCGCGGCCAGTCGACGGCCAAGGCCAACGGCGGGGAAGTCGCCCTGGGGCTGTAACAACGGCTTGGGCATACACGGGCCCTCCTTGGGCAAAACAGCCATTCTACGAAATTACGCGTGCGCATCGTTGCCCTGCGACAGGGTTTGTCTTTCAGGCTGTCATCGCGGGGCAAAGCCTATCGCCGGCGATGCCGGCTCCCACAGAGACAGGAGTTCCCACCGAGCGCGCACAAAAAAGCCCCTGCTGTTGCCAGCAGGGGCTTTTTATATCGGGAATCAGGCTTCCGCGATAACTTCGTCAGCCTGCATGCCTTTCTGGCCCTGCACGGCGATGAAGGTGACTTTCTGGCCTTCTTTCAGGCTCTTGAAGCCGCTGCCCTGAATAGCGCGGAAGTGTACGAACAGATCCGGACCGCTTTCTGGAGTGATGAAACCAAAACCTTTCTCGTCGTTAAACCACTTGACGGTACCGCTCTGACGTTGGGACATTGTCTTATTTCCTTTGAAACTTAGAATTAGTAACAGCTTCTTCCAAATGAAAGAGTACTGGGCTGGGTTGCAGGAAAGTAAGAGACGTCGAACGGGTTGTAGCAACTCTCAGCGCTACTGCCCAGGTCACGAACCATAGCGACCCATGCAAACACAGTGCAGTGACTCTACGCTAACTCTGTCGGCAAAAACAAGCCCTCAAAGCCGCTGCCGCTCTACCTTTTGGTGCCCGTTCGGTCGATTTTTTCCGGCTCATTCCAGACCGTGTCGCGATGCTTTTCGAAAGTTATAAAACGCGTTCGAATTCGAAAATCCGAACGCGCCATGACACTCTGTTTCAACTAACGATTCAGCCGCGATAGTAGCGCTGTGCAACGAATGGCATCTTGCTGACTTTCATTGCTACGCGCTTGCCGCGCACGATGGCCCAGACAGGGGTGTCGAGTGCGGTATGGGCGCTATCGAGGTAACCCATCGCCACCGGGCCGCCCAGGGTCGGACCGAAGCCGCCGCTGCAGACTTTGCCGATAATGGTGCCGGCTTCGTCGACGATTTCCGCGTCTTCACGAACCGGGGTGCGCTCCTGGGGCAGCAGGCCGACACGCTTGCGCGCTACGCCGTTGCCTTGCTGGGCGAACACCTGTTCGGCACCCGGGAAGCCACCGGCGCGCGCGCCATCGGCCCGACGCACCTTGGAAATGGCCCACAGCAGGCTGGCCTCGATCGGCGTGGTCTGCGCGTTCATGTCATGGCCGTACAGGCACAGGCCGGCTTCCAGGCGCAGGGAATCACGGGCGCCCAGGCCGATGGCCGCCACTTCTGGCTCGGCCAGCAGGCGACGGGCCAGGGCTTCGGCCTGGCCGGCCGGCACGGAGATTTCGTAACCGTCTTCACCGGTGTAGCCGGAGCGGCTGACATAGCAATCGTTGCCCAGCAGTTGCACGGGCTGGAACTGCATGAAGGTCATCTTCGCCACGGCAGGCGCCAGGCGCTCCAGTACCTTGACCGCCGCCGGGCCTTGCAGGGCCAGCAGGGCGCGCTCTTCGAACAGCGGCTCGATCTCGCACTGATTGCCGATGTGCTTGCGCAGGTGGGCCAGGTCCTGGTCCTTGCAGGCGGCGTTGACCACCAGGAACAGTTCGTCGTTGCCCAGGTTGGCGACCATCAGGTCGTCGAGGATGCCGCCCTGTTCGTTGGTGAACATGGCATAGCGCTGCATGCCCACCGGCAGGTCGATGATGTCGACCGGTACCAGGGTTTCCAGGGCCTTGGCGGCATTGGCACCGCGCAGACGGATCTGGCCCATGTGCGAGACGTCGAACAGGCCGGCCTGTTCGCGGGTGTGCAGGTGTTCTTTCATCACGCCCAGCGGGTACTGGACCGGCATGTCGTAGCCGGCGAACGGCACCATGCGCGCGCCCAGTTCCAGGTGCAGGGCGTGCAGCGGGGTCTTGTGCAGTGTATCGGTGGACATTGATGACTCCTTGGTGCTGGTAGAGGGTGTCAGCATTCGATGATGTTGACGGCCAGACCGCCGCGGGCGGTCTCCTTGTATTTGCTTTTCATGTCGGCGCCGGTCTGGCGCATGGTGCGGATTACCTTGTCGAGGGAGACGAAGTGCTGCCCGTCGCCGCGCAAGGCCATGCGCACCGCATTGATGGCCTTCACCGAGCCCATGGCGTTGCGCTCGATGCAAGGCACCTGGACCAGTCCGCCGATCGGATCGCAGGTCAGGCCCAGGTTGTGTTCCATGCCGATTTCGGCGGCGTTCTCGACCTGGTGCACCGTGCCGCCCATCACTTCGCACAGGGCCCCGGCCGCCATGGAACAGGCCACGCCGACCTCGCCCTGGCAACCGACCTCGGCGCCGGAGATCGAGGCGTTCTCCTTGTAGAGAATGCCGATGGCGGCGGCAGTGAGCAGGAAGCGCACCACGCCATCTTCGTTGGCACCGGGGATGAAGCGCATGTAGTAGTGCAGCACGGCCGGGACGATGCCGGCGGCGCCATTGGTGGGGGCGGTGACCACCCGGCCACCGAAGGCGTTCTCTTCGTTGACGGCCAGGGCATAGAGGTTGACCCAGTCCAGCACCGACAGCGAGTCACGCAGGCTGGCCTCCGGATTGCTGCACAGTTGCCGGTACAGCGCCGCGGCCCGGCGCTTGACCTTGAGGCCGCCAGGCAGGATGCCTTCGTTGCGACAGCCGGCGGCGACGCAGTCCTGCATCACTTGCCAGATGCGCAACAGACCGCTTCGGGTTTCGCTTTCCGGGCGCCAGGCCGCTTCGTTGGCCAGCATCACCTGGCTGATCGACAGGTTCTGTGCGGCGCAATGGCCGAGCAGGTCCCTGGCGGTCTTGAACGGGAAGGGCAGCACGGTGCTGTCCTCGACGATCCGGTCCTTGCCGGCCGCCTCTTCATCGACCACGAACCCGCCGCCCACCGAGTAGTACTCGCGGCTGCGGATCTGCAGGCCGGCGGCGTCGAAGGCGCGAAAGATCATGCCGTTGGGGTGATAGTCCAGCGGCTTGCGGATCATCGCCAGGTGCTGTTTTTCGACGAAGTGGATGTTGTGCTCGCCCAGCAGGTTCAGTCGACCGCTGCTGCGGATCGCCTGCAGGCGGGCGGGAATGCTGTCGGTGTCGACGGTGTCGGGCTGCTCGCCTTCAAGGCCCAGGAGCACGGCCTTGTCGCTGCCGTGCCCTTTGCCGGTGGCGCCGAGCGAACCGTAGAGCTCGGCCTTGACGCTGACCGTGGCGGCCAGCAGGCCATCGCGCCGCAGGCCTTCGGCGAAGCGCGCGGCAGCGCGCATCGGGCCCACGGTATGGGAACTGGAGGGACCGATGCCGATCTTGAACAGGTCGAAGACGCTAAGTGACATGGTCGTACCCTCGTTGATGGTCAGGAGCATCGCGGGTCAAGCCCGCTCCTACTGTAGGAGCGGGCTTGACCCGCGATTGGGCCTTACGCGTCCTGGTAACTCTCGATCGACGGGCAGGCGCAGACCAGGTTGCGGTCACCGAAGACGTTGTCGACCCGGCCGACCGGTGGCCAGTACTTGCCTTCGATGAGCGTGGCCAGCGGGTACACCGCCTGTTCGCGGCTGTACGGATGGCTCCACTCCCCGGCGATTTCCGCGGCGGTGTGCGGCGCGTTCTTCAGCGGGTTGTCGTCCTTGTCCAGGCTGCCGTTTTCCACCGCGCGAATCTCTTCGCGGATGCGGATCATGGCGTCGCAGAAACGGTCCAGTTCTTCCTTGGATTCGCTTTCGGTCGGCTCGATCATCAAGGTCCCGGCTACCGGGAACGACATGGTCGGGGCGTGGAAGCCGAAGTCGATCAGGCGCTTGGCCACGTCGTCGACGCTGATGCCGCTGCTGTCCTTGATCGGACGCAGGTCGAGGATGCACTCGTGTGCCACCAGGCCGTTGCTGCCGGTGTACAACACAGGATAGTGCTCTTCCAGGCGGCGGGCGATGTAGTTGGCGTTGAGGATCGCCATCTGCGAGGCACGCTTGAGACCGGCGCCACCCATCATGCGAATGTACATCCAGGTGATCGGCAGGATGCTGGCGCTGCCGAACGGTGCGGCACAGACCGCGCCCTGTTTGTTTTCCATGTGCGCGTGACCCGGCAGGAACGGCGCCAGGTGCGACTTGACGCCGATCGGGCCGACGCCCGGGCCGCCACCGCCGTGCGGGATGCAGAAGGTCTTGTGCAGGTTCAGGTGGGAAACGTCGCCGCCGAACTTGCCCGGGGCGCAGAGGCCGACCATGGCGTTCATGTTGGCGCCGTCGATGTACACCTGGCCGCCGTTGTCATGGATGATCGCGCAGATTTCGCCGATCGCTTCCTCGAACACGCCGTGGGTCGACGGGTAGGTGATCATCAGCGCGGCGAGGTGTTCGCGGTGCTCGATGGCCTTGGCCCGCAGGTCGTCGATGTCGACGTTGCCACGGGCGTCGCAGGCGGTGACGACCACGCGCATACCGGCCATGTGGGCGGTGGCGGGGTTGGTGCCGTGGGCCGAGGATGGAATCAGGCAGATGTCGCGGCGCGATTCGCCACGGCTCTGGTGATAGGCACGGATGGCCAGCAGGCCCGCGTACTCACCCTGGGAACCGGCGTTGGGCTGCAGCGACACGGCGTCATAGCCGGTGGCGGCGCACAGCATGGCTTCCAGTTCCGAAGTCAGTTGCTGGTAACCCTGGCTTTGCTCGGCCGGTGCGAAGGGGTGCAGGTTGCCGAATTCGGCCCAGGTCACCGGGATCATTTCGCTGGCGGCGTTGAGCTTCATGGTGCACGAACCCAGCGGGATCATGGTGCGGTCCAGGGCCAGGTCCTTGTCGGCCAGGCGGCGCAGGTAGCGCATCAGCTCGGTTTCGCTGTGGTAGCGGTTGAACACCGGGTGCTCGAGGATCGCCGATTGGCGCAGCAGGGCCGCCGGCAGACGCGACTCGACCGAGGCGGCGAGGGCGGCGAAGTCCGGAGTGGCGTTGCCGTTGGCGAACAATGCCCAGAGTGCTTCAACGTCGGCTTGACGGCTGGTTTCGTCCAGCGACAGGCCCAGGCGCTGGGCGTCGATCTGGCGCAGGTTCAGCTGCTGTGCCCGTGCCTTGTCGTGCAGCGCGGCGGTGTTGGCGCCGGTGTTCAGGGTCAGGGTGTCGAAGAAGGCATCGCCTTCGACAGCAACGCCCAGGGCTTTCAGGCCAGCGGCCAGGATCGCGGCCAGGCGGTGGGTGCGTTCGGCGATCTGCTTCAAGCCCTGCGGGCCGTGATACACGGCGTACATGCTGGCGATGTTGGCCAGCAGGACTTGGGCGGTGCAGATGTTGCTGGTGGCTTTCTCGCGGCGGATATGCTGCTCGCGGGTCTGCATGGCCAGGCGCAGGGCGGTCTTGCCGAAGCGGTCGATCGATACGCCGACCAGGCGGCCCGGCATGTCGCGCTTGAACGCGTCACGGGTGGAGAAGTACGCCGCGTGCGGGCCACCGAAGCCCAGCGGTACACCGAAGCGCTGGGCGCTGCCGATGGCCACGTCGGCGCCGAATTCGCCAGGCGGGGTCAGCAGGGTCAGGGCCAGCAGGTCGGCAGCCACGGCCACCAGGGCGTTGGCAGCGTGGAAGCGCTCGACCAGCTCGCGGTAGTCGAAGACTTCACCGTTGCTGGCCGGGTATTGCAGCAGGGCGCCGAAGTAGGCGCTGACGTCGCTCAGTTCGCGCTCGTCGCCAACCACCACCTCGATGCCCAGGGGCTCGGCACGGGTGCGCAGCACGTCGAGGGTCTGCGGATGGCAATGCACGGAGGCGAAGAAGGCGTGGCTGCTCTTGTTCTTGCTCAGGCGCTTGCAGAAGGTCATGGCTTCGGCAGCGGCGGTGGCTTCGTCGAGCAGCGAGGCGTTGGCGATCGGCAGGCCGGTGAGGTCGCTGATCATCGTCTGGAAGTTCAGCAGCGCTTCCAGGCGACCCTGGGAGATTTCTGGCTGGTACGGGGTGTAGGCGGTGTACCAGGCCGGGTTTTCCAGCAGGTTGCGCAGGATCGGTGCCGGGGTGTGGCAGTTGTAGTAACCCTGGCCGATGAAGCTCTTGAACAGCTGGTTGTTGCCGGCGATGGCCTTGAGCGACGCCAGGGCGTCGGCTTCGCTTTGCCCGGCGCCCAGTTCCAGGACGCTGGTGCCCTTGATGCTGTCAGGGATGACGGCAGCGCTCATGGCCTCCAGGGAGTCGAAGCCCAGGGTGGCGAGCATTTGTTGCTCGTCGGCCTGGCGCGGGCCGATGTGGCGGGCGATGAATTCGTTGGCAGTGCCGAGGTTGATGGTCATGGCAGGTCCTCAGGCGTCAGCGTTGGCTTTGATCAGGCGGTCGTAGGCGTCCTGGTCGAGCAGGGCGGCCACTTCGTTCATGTCCGCAGGGATGAAGCGGAAGAACCAGCCTTGGCCCAGCGGGTCTTCGTTGACCAGCTCCGGGCTGTCGTTGAGGCTTTCGTTGACCGCTACCACTTCACCGGTCAATGGCATGTAGACGCCGCTGGCCGCTTTCACCGATTCGACGGTCGCGGCTTCGGCAGCTTGCTCGTACTGCTGCAGCTCAGGCAGTTGCACGTAGACCACATCACCCAGGGCGTTCTGGGCGAAGGCGGTGATTCCGACGGTGACGCTGCCATCGGCTTCGGTACGCAGCCATTCGTGATCTTCGGTAAAACGCAACTCGCTCATGGAAACTCCTCAAGGGTAGGCGTGGCTCAGGTACGGCGCTGAGCACTGGTAATGAGGATTTCCTTAGCAATTTCGCGGCCATTTATAAAATATCGTTATAAATCAATGGCATAACGAAATTTTAGAGCGAGAGATGTTTGTGGCTGTAGCGAAATCGCTACAGCTGAAGATGGGAAAAAAAGCCTAGGAGGATCAGAACCATGTCTAGAGCGGTCAATCGCCACTGTACTGATATCGTTACGCTGTATCGATATCAGTACAGGCGTTCGTCGCTTTCACACCTTACCCGGGATGCCGTACTTGCGCAGGCGGTGGGCAATGGCGGTGTGTGAGGTTTGCAGGCGGTTGGCCAGCTGGCGGGTGGACGGGTAGTTGGCGTAGAGCTTTTCCAGCAGGTTGCGCTCGAAATCGTCCACCGCCTGTTCGAGGCTGGCGACTTCACCGTCGTGTTCACGGGCCACCGAGGTGCCGGCGATGTCCAGGTCGCCGATATCCACCAGGCTGCTTTCGCAAATGGCCGCGGCGCGGAAGATCACGTTCTGCAGCTGGCGTACGTTGCCCGGCCAGGGGTTGCCCAGCAGCGCCGGATGGGTGGCCGGCGTCAGGCGGCACAGCGGGCGCTGGATCTGCGTGCAGGCCTGCTGCATGAAATAGTGCGCCAGCAGGAGGATGTCCTGGCCGCGCTCGCGCAGGGGCGGCACCTGCAGGTTGAGGACGTTCAGGCGATAGAACAGGTCTTCGCGGAAGTTGCCGTCGGCGACCATTTTCTCCAGGTCGCGGTGGGTGGCGCTGAGGATGCGCACATTGACCTTCACCTCGCGGTCGCCGCCGACCCGGCGGAAACTGCCATCGTTGAGAAAACGCAGCAGCTTGGCCTGCAGGTAAGGCGACATCTCGCCGATCTCGTCGAGGAACACCGTGCCCTGGTTGGCCAGCTCCATCAGCCCTGGCTTGCCGCCGCGCTGGGCGCCGGTGAAGGCGCCGGGGGCGTAGCCGAACAGTTCGCTCTCGGCGAGGTTTTCCGGCAGGGCGGCGCAGTTCAGGGCCAGGAAGGGTGCGGCATGGCGGCTGCTGACGGCGTGGCAGGCACGGGCCACCAGTTCCTTGCCGGTACCGGTCTCGCCATTGATCAGCAGCGGTGCATCCAGGGCGGCCACCCGCAGGGCGCGGGCCTTGAGGGTGCGGATCGCCGGCGAGTCGCCGAGCAGGGCGTCGAAGCCTTCGGCGTGGTCATGGTGCAGGGCCGAGAGCCGTTCGCCCATGCGGTTCGGCGGGTACAGGGTCAGCAGACCGCCGGCGTTGGTGATCGGCGTGGCGTCGAGCAGCAGGCTCTGGCCATTGAGCTGCATCTCGCGCATCGGCAGGTGAAAGGCGTTGTCCTGCAGGGTCTGGAGCAATCCAGGATCGCCGAACAGCTCGCCCACCGAACGGCCCGCCGATTCGCGCCCGCACAGGTCGATCAGGGCCGGATTGGCCAGCAGTACGGTGCCGGCGCTGTCGACGGCCAGCACCGGGTCGCTCATGGCGGCGAGCAGGGCATCGAGTTGCAGGTGGCGGCGCTGGCCGGGGAGGATGTCGACGACTTCCACCGACTGCACGCCGTGCACATCGAACAGGGCGTCGTGCAGCTCTTCAAGTACGGCCGGGCTCAGGGTCGGGGCGTCGATGTAGACGTTGGGCGGCACCATTTCCACGGCGTCCAGGTTGAGATTGCGGGCACCGAGCAGGGCGAGCACTTCCTGGGTGATACCGACGCGGTCGATGAAACTGACGTGGATGCGCATGGGAGGGATGGGTTCAAGGCTGCCGAAACGGGCAAGTATGCCTTAAATCGCGGGGCAAGCCCGCTCCCACTGCATCGGTAGGAGCGGGCTTGCCCCGCGATGAGGCCCGGAAGGCTACTCGAATTCTTGAATGTCGATCGGGTCACCCGATTTCATGTTCAGTTGCACACGAATATCTTCGAACATCAGGTCGTAGTGCTTGTGCACCGAACCGATGTTGCTCAGGTGTTTGGGAATGCCGTACTGCTCAGCGATTTTTGTCACATTGCTGGCGAAGTTGTAGGCCTCTTCCTTGGGCAGGAAGAAGGTCTCATTCATGGCTTTTCCCTGAATCGACCCATGCATCTTGAACTGAATGCCTTTGCCTTTGCTCGGGTCTGAGGCGACCTCGTAGTCGAGGTTGATGTCGTAACTGACATCGGCCGTGTTCAACGCATGGCGTTCGATGTGCAGATGGCCAGGGGTAAAGGTTGCCATGGTGTAGTCCTCTGGAGGTTGAAACGGGCGAACACGAGATTCGCCCAACTGCATCAACGGTAGCTGATTCCAGGCTTGGCCGTGCTGACACGGGTACCGGCAGTACCTTTGACAATATCTTCGATATCGGCCAGTGAGCCAATCACTGCGACTTTGCCGGTATGACGGGCAAACTCGCAAGCGGCCTGGACTTTCGGGCCCATGGAGCCTGCTGCGAAACCAAGGCGTTCAAGCTCGTCGGGGTGAGCCTGGGCAACGGCTTTCTGGGTGGGTTTGCCCCAGTCGATATACGCCGCATTGACATCGGTGGCGATGACCAGCAGATCGGACTCCAGCTGCTGGGCCAGCAACGACGAGCAGAGGTCTTTGTCGATGACCGCCTCGACGCCACTGAGCACCTTTCCGGTCGCATCGTATTTGGTCGGAATGCCGCCACCGCCTGCACAGATCACGACGGTCTTGTTTTCCAGCAACCATTTGATCGGACGGATCTCGAAGATGCGCTTGGGTCTCGGGCTGGCGACCACGCGGCGGAACTTGTCGCCGTCGGCCTTGACCACCCAGCCTTTTTCCTTGGCCAGGCGCTCGGCTTCCTCTTTGCTGTAAACCGGACCGATGAACTTGGTCGGGTCCTTGAAGGCCGGGTCGTTGCCGTCCACTTCAACCTGGGTCAGCAGGGTGGCGAACGGCACCTCAAAGGCCAGCAGGTTACCCAGCTCTTGCTCGATGATGTAGCCGATCATGCCTTCGGTTTCAGCCCCGAGGACGTCCAGCGGGTAGGCTTCGTCCGGCTTGTAGGATTGCGCTTGCAGCGACAGCAGGCCGACTTGCGGGCCGTTGCCGTGGGCGATGACCAGTTCGTTGCCCGGGTGGATCTTGGCGATCTGTTCGGCGGCAATGCGGATATTGGCGCGCTGATTGTCCGCGGTCATGGGTTCGCCACGGCGCAGCAGGGCGTTGCCGCCCAATGCAACAACGATACGCATGATGAAATTCCTTATGGGGGAGGGTACACCTTGTGGGAGCGGGCTTGCCCCGCGAATGCGATCTGTCAGTGACATCGCATCGCGGGGCAAGCCCGCTCCTACCGATGGATTACAGGTCGGCCAGGGTCGAGACCAGGATCGCCTTGATGGTGTGCATGCGGTTTTCCGCTTGCTCGAAGGCGATACAGGCTGGCGACTCGAAGACGTCCTCGGTCACTTCGATGCCGTTCTTCAGGTTCGGGTACTGTTCGGCAATCTGCTTGCCGACCTTGGTGTCGGAATTGTGGAATGCAGGCAGGCAGTGCATGAACTTGGTCCGTGGGTTGCCGCTGGCTTTCATCAGTTCGGCGTTGACCTGGTAAGGCAGCAGTTGCTGGATGCGTTCACCCCAGGCTTCGACCGGCTCGCCCATGGATACCCAGACGTCGGTGTGGATGAAGTCGACGCCCTTGACCGCGGCTTTCGGGTCTTCGGTCAGGGTGATGCGTGCGCCGCTTTCTTCCGCGTATTTCTTGCAGCGCTCGACCAGGTCGTCATGCGGCCACAGGGCCTTCGGTGCGGCGATGCGCACGTCCATGCCGAGCTTGGCGCCGATCAGCAGCAGGGAGTTACCCATGTTGTTGCGCGCATCGCCCAGGTAGGCGTAGCTGATGTCGTGCAGCGGCTTGTCGCTGTTCTCGCGCATGGTCAGCACGTCGGCGATCATCTGGGTCGGGTGGTACTCGTCGGTCAGGCCGTTGAACACCGGTACGCCAGCGAACTTGGCCAGTTCTTCGACGATCTCCTGCTTGAAGCCACGGTATTCAATGGCGTCATACATGCGGCCCAGGACCCGTGCGGTGTCCTTCATGCTTTCCTTGTGGCCGATCTGCGAGGAGTTGGGGTCGATGTAGGTGACGTTGGCGCCCTGGTCGTAGGCGGCCACTTCGAAGGCGCAACGGGTGCGGGTCGAGGTTTTCTCGAAGATCAGCGCGATGTTGTTGCCTTTGAGGTGCTGCTGCTCGGTGCCGGTGTACTTGGCACGTTTCAGGTCGCGGGACAGGTCCAGCAGGTAACGCAGCTCGCGGGTGGTGTGGTGTTCCAGGCTGAGCAGGTTACGGTTGTGAATGTTGAACGCCATGATGATTCTCCTTGAATGCGGTAATCGGCCCGGCCGGCGCCGGGTAGGCGCGGCCGGATTGATGGACGTTTAGTAATCGATAGGGTCGCGAACGATCGGGCAGGTCATGCAGTGGCCGCCGCCACGGCCACGGCCCAGTTCGCCGGCGCTGATGGTGATGACCTCGACGCCTGCCTTGCGCAGCAGGGTGTTGGTGTAGGTGTTGCGGTCATAACCGATGACCACACCTGGCTCCACAGCCACCACGTTGTTACCGTCGTCCCACTGTTCGCGTTCGGCGGCGAAGCTGTTGCCACCGGTTTCGACGACGCGCAGTTTCTTCAGGTTGAGCGACTCGGCGACCACGTCGATGAACGATTTGTTCTCGCGGCGCACGTCCATGCCGTATGGCTTGCTGCTGTCCGGACGAATGACGAACGGCACGATTTCCTTGACCACTTCCGGGAAGACCGTGACCAGGTCGCGGTCGCAGAAGCTGAACACGGTGTCCAGGTGCATCGCTGCACGGGACTTCGGCAAACCGGCGACCACGACTTTCTCCACCGCGCCCTTGGCGAACAGCGACTGGGCGAGCTGGCCGATGGCTTGACGCGAGGTACGCTCGCCCATGCCGATCAGGACCACGCCATTGCCGATCGGCATGACGTCACCGCCTTCGAGGGTGGCCTTGCCGTGGTCCTGGTCCGGATCGCCGTACCAGACTTCAAACTCGGCACCGGTGAAGTCGGGGTGGAACTTGTAGATGGCGGTGGTCAGCAGGGTTTCCTGACGTCGCGCTGGCCAGTACATCGGGTTCAGGGTCACACCGCCGTAGATCCAGCAGGTGGTGTCGCGAGTGAACTGGGTGTTGGGCAGCGGGTCGAGCAGGAAGCTGGAGTGGCCCAGGTAGTCGCGGTACATCTTGATCACGCCGGAGCCTTCGCTCTCAGGCAGGTCTTCACCGGCCACGCCGCCGATCAGGAACTCGGCGATCTTGCGTGGTTCCAGGCCTTCGATCCAGCTGCGTACTTCGTTGGTCAGGCCGATACCGACGGTGTCGGAGGTGATCTTGCGGTCGAGGATCCATTTCAGCGCATCAGGTTGCGCAACGATATCGGTCAGCAGGTTGTGCATTTCCAGCACTTCGATGCCGCGTTCACGCATTTTGGTGACGAAATCGAAGTGGTCACGCTTGGCCTGGTTGACCCAGATGACGTCGTCGAACAACAGCTCGTCGCAGTTGCTCGGCGTCAGGCGCTGGTGCGCCAGGCCCGGGGAGCAGACCATCACTTTACGCAGTTTGCCGGCTTCGGAGTGTACGCCGTACTTAACTTTTTCCGTGGACATGGTTCATTTCCTCCAAGTTTCGAATACGGGGGTTACAGGGTCAGGAAGCCGTCGTACAAGCCATAGGCAGCCACCAGGGCGCCGATGACTACGGCGGCGAAGAGCAACTTCTCCACGTTGGTAAAAATCGGTTGGCCGACCTCGCGCTTGGCCTTGGCGAACAGGATCACGCCAGGGGCATAGAGCAGGGCCGAGAGCAGCAGGTATTTGACGCCACCGGCATACAGCAGCCAGATCGCGTAGACCAGAGCGATGCCGCCGATGATCAGGTCTTTCTTGCGTTCGGCCAGGGCCTGTTCATAAGTTTCGCTGCGCCATGCCAGCAGGAAGGCATAGGCCGCCGACCACAGGTAAGGCACCAGGATCATCGAGGTGGCGAGGTAGATCAGCGACAGGTAGGTACTGGCCGAGAACAGGGTGATGATCAGGAAGATCTGCACCATGGCGTTGGTCAGCCACAGGGCGTTGGCCGGCACGTGGTTGGCGTTCTCGCGGCGCAGGAACTCCGGCATGGTGTGGTCCTTGGCTGCGGCGAACATGATCTCGGCGCACAGCAGTACCCAGGAGAGCAGGGCACCGAGCAGCGAGATGATCAGACCGACGCTGATCAGTACTGCGCCCCAGTGACCGACCACGTGTTCGAGCACGGCGGCCATCGACGGGTTCTGCAGTTTGGCCAGCTCAGGCTGAGTCATGATGCCCAGCGACAGCACGTTGACCAGGACCAGGAACAGCAGCACGGTGATGAAACCGATGACCGTGGCCTTACCCACGTCAGAGCGCTTTTCTGCCCGCGCCGAGAAGATGCTCGCACCCTCGATACCGATGAACACCCAGACAGTGACCAGCATCATGTTGCGCACCTGGTTCATCACACTGCCCAGGTCCGGGTTCATGGTCCCCCAGATGTCGGCGGTGAAAATGTCCAGTTTGAAGGCGAACAGGGCGATCAGGATGAACAGCGCCAGGGGTACGACCTTGGCCACCGTGGTGATCAGGTTGATGAAGGCCGCTTCCTTGATGCCGCGCAGTACCAGAAAGTGCACGGCCCACAGCAGCACCGAGGCGCCGATGATGGCGGCCGGGGTGTTGCCCTCGCCGAAGATCGGGAAGAAATAGCCCAGGGTACTGAACAGCAGGACGAAGTAACCGACGTTGCCGAGCCAGGCACTGATCCAGTACCCCCAGGCCGATGAAAAGCCCATGTAATCGCCGAATCCGGCCTTGGCGTAGGCGTACACCCCGCCATCAAGGTCCGGCTTTCGGTTGGCCAGGGTCTGGAACACGAAGGCCAGGGTCAGCATGCCGATGGCGGTGATGCCCCAGCCGATCAGAACAGCACCGACATCGGCGCTGGCAGCCATGTTTTGTGGCAGCGAAAAGATCCCGCCGCCGATCATCGAGCCGACTACAAGTGCAACCAGCGCACCGAGTCGTAGTTTTCCGGGAGCGTCTGACATTGAATAACTCCATACCAGGAGAAGAGATGTGGCCAGATTAATTCCAGCAACGTATTCATATGCTGATTCAGATCAGTTCATGGGGCATTCCATTGCAAATCAGTGACTGAAAGAGCCTCCCGGAGCATGCCGACGGCGATACTGCAGGCCTTGAAAGCAGGCACCTCCATGGTGTTTTAGAGCAAACGCTCTGACAGGCTGCGAGAATTGAAGCTAGTCCGTTTCACAGGATTAGCAAATTTTTGACGAGAATTTTTCTTATTTGCTTGAAGGTGATGAAAGAGTGCACAAAACTCACCATTTAGTTCGTCCAGTCATAGACGCCATAGTTATGAGGACTATGATCCTAAAGACGTAATATTTATAAACACCGACGCCAGGTATATATTTAACTCAGGGTGTACCGCTGAGGTTACAAACACGAGACAACAAGGGGATTCGCATGTCCGAACCTGGACAGAAACTGCGCCTGGGCGCGTTGATCGCGCTGGTGGTCGGCTCGATGATCGGTGGTGGGATTTTCTCCTTGCCGCAGAACATGGCCGCTCGGGCCGACGTGGGGGCGGTGCTGATCGGCTGGGGGATCACGGCGGTGGGCATGCTGGCCCTGGCCTTCGTGTTCCAGACCCTGGCCAACCGCAAGCCCGAACTCGACTCGGGGGTGTATGCCTACGCCAAGGCCGGCTTTGGCGAGTACATGGGCTTCTCGTCGGCCTGGGGCTACTGGATCAGCGCCTGGCTGGGCAACGTCGGCTACTTCGTGTTGCTGTTCAGCACCCTGGGTTTCTACTTTCCGATCTTCGGCGAGGGCAACACGCCGATCGCCATTGCCTGCGCCTCATTGCTGCTGTGGGCCGTGCATTTCCTGGTGCTGCGCGGGATCAAGGAGGCGGCGTTCATCAACCAGGTGACCACGGTGGCCAAGATCGTGCCGTTGCTGATGTTCGTCGTCATCGCCGCGGTGGCCTTTCGCGCCGACATCTTCACCCGCGACATCTGGGGGCTGAGCAATCCGCAGTTCGGCAGCGTACTCGACCAGGTGCGCAACATGATGCTGGTGACGGTGTTCGTGTTCATCGGCATCGAGGGCGCCAGTGTCTACTCCGGCCGCGCGCAGCACCGCTCGGACGTGGGCAGGGCCACGGTGATCGGCTTTATCGGCGTGCTGGCCTTGCTGGTGCTGGTCAACGTGCTGTCGCTGGGGGTGATGACCCAGCCGGAGCTGGCCGCCTTGCAGAATCCGTCGCTGGCCTCGGTGCTGGAGCATATCGTCGGGCCCTGGGGGGCGCTGCTGATCAGCATTGGCCTGGCGATCTCGCTGCTCGGTGCCTTGCTGTCCTGGGCCTTGCTGTGCGCCGAAATCCTGTTCGCCACCGCCCGCGACCAGACCATGCCGCGCTTCCTGGCACGGGAAAATGCCAACCACGTGCCGGCCAATGCCCTGTGGCTGACCAACTGCATGATCCAGCTGTTCCTGCTGATCACCCTGTTCTCGGCCGGCACCTACACCAGCCTGATCTACCTGGCGTCGTCGATGATCCTGGTGCCCTACCTGTGGTCGGCGGCCTATGCCGTGCTGCTGGCGGTGCGGGGCGAGACCTATGGCGGGCAGGGCGGAGCGCGGCGCAAGGACCTGCTGATTGCCGGGGTCGCGCTGGTCTATGCGATCTGGCTGCTGTATGCGGGTGGCCTGAAGTACCTGCTGCTGTCGGCTTTGTTGTATGCGCCCGGGGTGATCCTTTTCGCCCGCGCCAAGCACGAGCAGGGCCAGACCCTGTTCACCCACTGGGAGAAGCTGATCTTCGCAGCTGTGCTGGTAGGGGCGGGGGTGGCGGCATACAGCCTCTACAGTGGCCTGTTGACCCTTTGAACGCTATCGCGGGCAATCTGCGGGCTCATGGCTTCCGGTCGTGACCAGATCCACAGGTTACCCAGGGTCATGCCGCCGATGGCGAGAAACACCGGCCAGCGATGTTCCAGGAACACCAGCATCAGGCTGGCGCACAGCAGCATGCTGACCGTAGCACTGACCTTGGCTCGACGCTGAATGACCTTGCCGTTGCGCCAGTTGTGCAGGATCGGACCGAACAGCCGGTGATGCTCCAGCCAGGCGCTCAGGCGTGGCGAACTGCGGGTGGCGGCCCAGGCGGCGAGCAGAATGAATTCGGTGGTGGGCAGCCCGGGCACGACGATGGCGACCAGGCCGATGGCCAGGCTGACGTAGGCCAGGAGGCCGTACAGCAGGCGGGAGAGTTTCGAGGCAGGAGGGCGGGTCATGGGCTCGTCGTTGGCACGGGTGGTACCCGGTTGCCACGAGGGTAACCGGGTAGCGCGGATCAGGCCAGTTCGGCTTTAGGCGCAGTCGCGTAGGCGTGTTTGAGCAACTGGGTGAAGCGCTCGAAGGCGGCGACCGCACCCTGTTCGGCCTTGGCCTCTTCTTCGGCGCTCAGCTCCAGGCCGTCGAGGATTCGGGTGAACTGCTTCCAGCCCTCGGCGCGGCCACCGGCCGGCTCGCCCAGGTGGCGGGCACCGAAACTGTCGCAGAGACCCAGTGCCACGGCGCGCTTGATCAAAAAGGCGGCACCGAGCTTGGAGCCTTCGGAGACGAAGATCCAGCCCATGGCTTGACCCAGGCTCGGGTTCTGCAACGTACCGGCAAAGGGTTCGGGCAGGGCGGTGTCGAGATCGGCGAGGTCCAGGGCGGCCTGCTCGGCCCGGCAGCGTTCGGCCAGGTCAGGGACGATGGCGATCAGCGCCGGGTCGTTGTACAGCGCCTTGAGTTCGTTCTGGAACAGGTACTGGGCGACCACGAAACGGGCGAAGCTTTCGCGGGTTTCGAATGGCGCGTGGGATTTGACCAGGGCGTCCAGTTCGGTATGCGGGGCGTGGGTCAGCTGGTTCAGGCGCTGTGAGCGCAGGGCGGCGCGTTCGGTGGTGGCGGTCATGGTGATTCCTTGCGAAATGGGCGGGCCTGGTAACTAGACGAACAAGCAGGGGTGCGAGAGTAAAAAAAGTGCGAGCAACGGTCTTGAACGCCTCGTTGTAGCCGCTGCCGACAGGCTGCGATCGACCGCAAAGCGGTCGCAGCGCTGGATCGCCGGGGTGACTGGATTGCGACTGCTTTGCAGTCGATCGCAGCCTCGTACCTCGGCAGCGGCTACAGGGGGGCGCAATGTGTGTGCCGTTAGATATCCCAGACCAGGTTGATGGCGAAGTTACGTCCCGGCATGGTCAGGCGGTCGAGGTTGGCCGGTGCGGTCACCGCCGCTTCGCCAAGGCCGTCGTAGCCGCGCACGTCATCCCACTGCCAGTATTTCTTGTCGGTCAGGTTGTACAGCCCGGCGTTGATGGTGACGTCGTCGTTGACCTTGTAGAAACCGGCAAGGTCCAGCACGCCGTAACCCGGTGTGCGGAACTGCTTGCTGGTGCCATCGGGGGCGAAGAAGGTGGTGTCGTCGACCCGGTCTTTGCGCTTGACCAGAGTCCAGTTCAACTGCGCACCGTATTGCGCCTGCTCATAGCCCAGGCCCAGCACGGCAGTCAGCGGGTTGACGCTGTTGAGCGGCTGGCCGGTGTCGTCGTTGCGGCCCCGGGCATAGGCCACCGAGCCCTGGGTGTACAGGCCTTGCGCTGCGCCGAAGTGATCCAGGTTCAAGCGGCCCTTGACCTCGGCGCCCTTGATGGTGGCGTGCTTGATGTTGTTGGCCTCGAAGGTCTGGCCCAGGTTGCTGCCCTGCACGGCGTCTTCGTTGATGAAGTCGCGGTACTTGTTATAGAACACCGCCACATCGAAGTTGCCGGCGTCGAAGTTGCCGCGCAGGCCGGTCTCGTAGCTCTTGCTCTTTTCCGGCTCAAGGTCGGAGTTGCCGCGCACGCTGTAGCCCAGGCCGGGGTTCTCGAAGCGGCCGTACAGGGCCTTGGCCGTTGGCGTACGGAAGCCTTCGGCGTACTGGCCGAACCAGGTGTAGTGTTCGTCGAAGGCATAGGTCAGGCCGAACTTGGGCGATACCCGGTGCCAGGTTTTCTCGCTGTCGTCGACCGGGTCGGCGCTCGTGGCGCCGACGCCGCGCAGGAATTCGTCGGTCATGTGCGGCTTGAGCTGGGTGTAGTCGTAGCGCAGGCCGGGCAGGAAGGTCCACTGGTTCCAGCGGATCTCATCCTGGGCGAACAGGCTGTAGGTGTTGACGGTCGGATCGGGGAAGTCGCTGACCAGGGCCTGGCTGTCGTTGACACTGATCTGGCCGATGGCGCGGCAGGCGCCGCCCACGTTCAGGCAGGTGCCGGTGCCGCTGCGCGAACCGGTGACCTTCTGGTGCTTGAGGGTGGTGCCGTAGGTCAGCAGGTGATCGGTTTCACCGATGGCGAAGGCTTTGTCCAATTGCGCATCGAACAGCCACTGGCGGTCCTTGTAGGTGGTCTGGCGATCGCGAAACACCTGGCGGCCCGAGGCGAAGTACAGCTCGTCGGTACGCTGGTCGGTCTTGCCGATCTGGTAGTTCAGGCTCCACTTCATGTTGTCGGCCAGCAGGCTGCCCAGGGCGAACTCGTGGTTGATGCCGAAACGCTCGCGGGTCACGGTGTCGTTGCCGGTGCGGTCGCGGTAGGAATTCATGGCGCCGAAACCGGGGATGAACGGCCCGCCCACGGCGCTCTTCTGGTCGAGGTCGCGGTCGTCCTTGTATTTCTCGTAGGTCAGGGCCAGGCGCGAATCGTCGGCATAGTTCCAGCCGGCCTTGGCCAGGATGTTGGTGGTGCGTACGTCTTCCGGGTTGGCCTCGGTACGCGCAAGGCCGGTGCCGCCGTGGCTACCGTAGGACTCGGTTTCATGGCCGTTGCGCTGGCTCAGGTGCAGCAGGCCGTCGACGTCGCCCTGGCGCCCGGCCACCGTGGCCGAGTTCAGCCAGCTCTCGTCCGCCGAGCTGTAGCCGGTTTTCAGGCGTGCGCCGACGTCCTGGCCGGGCTTGATGATGTCGTCGGGGTCGAGGGTGAAGTAGCTGACCGCACCACCGATGGCGTTACTGCCGTACAGCACCGAGGCTGGACCGCGGAGGATCTCCACGCGCTTGACGATTTCCGGGTCGACGTAGTTGCGCTGGGTCTGGGCGTAGGGGCCGAAGAAGAAGCTGTCGGGGATGGACACGCCGTCGATCTGGGTCAGCACCCGCTCACCGTCGATGCCACGGATGTTGTAGCCGTTCAGGCCGCTGCGCTGGCCGGTGCCGCTGACCGATACGCCGGGCTCGTAGCGCACCAGGTCCTTGATGGTGTTGACGTTCTGGCGGTCGAGCTGTTCACGGGTCTGGACCGTGACGGTGCTGGGCACCTGACTGACCTCCTGGGCGCTGCGGGTGGCGGTTACGGTGATCTGCTGCAAGGCGATGGCGCTGGAGGCACTACGTTCGATCACCACGTTGCCGACGCCCAGGGTGCGATAGCTCAGGCCGGTGCCGAGCAGCAGGCGTTGCAGCGCAGCTTCGGGCTTGAGCGAGCCTTGCACGCCGGGAGAGGCTACGCCTTCGGCCAGTTCGGCCGAGAGGCCGACCTGCCAGCCGGTCACGGCGGTAAAGGCGTTGAGGGCCGAGACCAGCGGTTGCTGGGCGATCGCAAAGCGGTAGTCACCCATGCGTGGCGCACTGGCCTGGGCGGGCTCTGCCGCCAGGGCCGGCAGGCTGCAGGCACCGCTGGCGAGCAGGGCCAGGGTCAGCAGCGACAGCGTGCAACGGCTGCGGGCCGGGTTGGATGAAGTGGCTGAAGACCGACGAGCAAAACCAGTGGACATCGAAAGCGCTCCCTGTCGCGCGAAGTTATAGGTATGGCTGATTCAAAAATAAGAATCAGTTGCATTGGCTATAACGAGACGAATCGCCTCAGGGAATCGCGTAAAAAAACTTCAGCTCAGTTGATGATGACCACGGCAGGGAACTCGTGCAGCTGGGCCGAGGTGATGTGGGCCAGGGCGCGCAGGGTTTCCACCGGCTGGTCCAGGCGGTAGTTGCCGGTCACCGCCACCTGCTCCAGGCGCTCGTTGCGCGAGATGATCAGGCCCGGGTAGTAGCGGCGCAGTTCGGCCAATACCTGGTTGAGCGGGCAGTTCTCGAAGACCAGCCGGCCCTGGACCCAGGCCAGGTCCTTTTGCGTATCGACCCGTTCGCGCTGGCCGAAGCCATTGGGGCCGACGCGGATGCTGTCGCCGCTGGACAGGCGGATGCGCTGGTCGCTGCTGGCCTGCAGGTCGACGTCGCCGCGTTGCACCCGGACCTGGGCTTCACCGTCGAGGTAGCGCACGGCGAAGTCGCTGTCGCGGACACTGGCGCGCACCGGGCCGGCGCGCAGCTCAAGCGGCTGGGTCTGGCCGGCGGGAACCTCGAAGAAAGCTTCGCCCTGGTACAGGCGGGCCACACGCTGGCGGGCATCGATGTCGCTGGAGAAGGCCGAGTTGGTGTTGAGCAGCACCCGCGAGCCGTCGTCCAGTTGCAGGCGCTGGCGTTCGCCGATCACGGTCAGGTGATCGGCCTGCAGGCGCATGGGCAGGTTGCCGACGGTAAACACGCCGACCAGCAGCACCGCGGCGGCGGCCAGGGGCTTCCAGTGCGGACGCAGGCGTGCCAGGCGCGAAGGGCGGCGGGTTTGGGCCAGCTGGCTGGCGGCCTGGCGCAGAGTATCGCCTTGCCAGAGGGCTTCGGCGTCGACATAGGCCTGGGCATTGGCCGGGTTGGCTTCGAGCCAGGCTTCGAAGGCGCGGGTGTCTTCGGCGCTGGCGCATTGCAGGCGGATCAGCCAGTCCAGCGCCTCATCCATGGCACTGTCGCAGGCAGCCGGGTCTGGCGGCGAAGGGCGAGGGGCGCGGTCGGTCACGGTCAATCCTGGGCGGTCTTGTTGGAGTGCAATGATCAAGTGTTGCTGCCGATGTGGCAAGCCACCGTCAGTCGCGGTTCACGCGATTGGCGACGCCGACACAGATGGCCATGATCAGCTTCAGTTCCTTCTGCACGGTACTGGCCGAAACCCCGAGTTGCTCGGCGATTTCCAGATAGCTGGCGCCGTGCAGGCGGCTGAGGATGAAAATACGCTGCTGGCGCGGGGTCAGCTGGCCGAGGCTGACGCTCAGGCGCTTGAGCAGTTGCTCGGCATGGGCGGCGTCTTCGGCGCTGCTGGCAGGGGCGGCGACGTTGTGCAGGACCTGCTCGGGCACATCGTCCACCAGGTTGCGCGATTGCGCCCGGCGCGCGCGCAGGTGATCGAGGGCCAGGTTGCGCGCGGTCTGGAATACGAAGGGCTCAAGGTGCTCGATGGGCCGCTCGCCCAGGGCGCGGGTGACCCGCAGGTAGGTCTCCTGCAACAAATCTTCGGCGGTGCTGGGGTTGTCGACCATGCGCTGCAGGGTTCGCAGCAGGCTGACCCGCTGGGCGAGGAATACAGTGTTGAACTGGGACTGGCTCACAGCGATACCCGAGCAATGCAAAGCGAATGATAATGCTTATCATCAGCGCTGTGGTCAAGCTCTGTTCAATCAACAGCTGCCGGTAGGAGCGGGCTTGCCCCGCGATCGGCTACTGCCAGCCAGGCCGCATCGCGGGGCAAGCCCGCTCCCACCGGGGTGCAGCTTTAGCGGGCGTTGCACAGTGCCAGGCAGTTATCCAGCATGCGGTTGGAGAACCCCCACTCGTTGTCGTACCAGGCCAGCACCTTGAGCATCCGCCCGTTGGCACGGGTGTGGTTGGCGTCGAAGATCGACGACAGCGGGTTGTGGTTGAAGTCGCAGGACACCAGCGGCAGGCTGTTGTAGCCCAGCACCTTGGAGTGGCGGCTGGCTTCCTTGAACAGGGCGTTGACCTCTTCGACGCTGGTGGTGCGCGCAAGGTTGACGGTCAGGTCCACCAGCGACACGTTGATCACCGGCACCCGTACCGCCATGCCGGTGAGTTTGCCGGCCAGCTCCGGCAGCACCAGGCCCACGGCTTCGGCCGCACCGGTCTTGCTCGGGATCATCGACTGGGTGGCCGAACGGGCGCGGAACGGGTCGCTGTGGTGGATGTCGATCAGGCTCTGGTCATTGGTGTAGGCGTGGATGGTGGTCATCAGGCCCTGCTCGATGCCCAGTTCGCGGTGCAGCACCTGGGCCAGCGGCGCCAGGCAGTTGGTGGTGCAGGAGGCGCTGGAGATGATCTGGTGCGACGGGCGCAGGATGTCGTGGTTGACCCCATAGACGATGGTGGCGTCGGCGCCTTTGGCCGGTGCCGAAATAATGACTTTGCCCGCCCCGGCGGTAAGATGGGCCGCGGCTTTTGCCCGGTCGGTGAAGTGCCCGGTGCATTCGAACACCACGTCGACGGCTTCGGCTTTCCACGGCAGCTCCGCAGGGTTGCGGATGGCGCTGACGGCGATGCGGTCGCCGTTGACGGTCAGGCTTTCATGATCGGCTTCGACGCTGGCGGCAAAGGTGCCATGGACACTGTCGTACTTGAGCAGATGGGCGTTGATCGCGCTGTCGCCCAGGTCGTTGATCGCGACGACCTGCAGATCCTGGCGGTAGCCTTGGGTATAGAGTGCGCGAAGGACGTTGCGGCCAATGCGGCCAAAGCCATTGATTGCGATGCGTAGGGTCATAAAGCTACCTCTGGCAGACCGGGTGAAGCCCGTGGTACACGGGTTATGACTTCACTGAATCATTTTTTGTTGTTGGAATTACAAGATTATTCGTAAAAAAATAGAAAACAAGCGTTTTTACTGGCAGTATTTTATTCAATCTACAACGAGCGATCGGCCAAGCCGTCCCGCCCGCGACGCTCGCCCCCTCACTTTGAGCCTAGGCGGCGAATGCGGATAAGGGAAACCGCCGCAGAGGTCGCAACCACCGCTAGCCTGGAGTCCAGTACATGCATCCGCGCATTCTTGAGGTCACCCAACGGCTGATCGCCCGCAGCCGTCCTACCCGCGAACGCTACCTGCAGCTGATTCGCGGGGCCGCCAGCGACGGACCGATGCGGGCCAAGCTGCAATGCGCCAACTTCGCCCACGGCGTGGCCGGCTGCAGCAGCCAGGACAAGCACAGCCTGCGGATGATGAATGCCGCCAACGTCGCCATCGTCTCCGCCTACAACGACATGCTCTCGGCCCACCAGCCCTACGAGCATTACCCCGAGCAGATCAAGCAGGCCCTGCGCGAGATCGGCTCGGTCGGCCAGTTCGCCGGTGGCGTGCCGGCCATGTGCGACGGTGTCACCCAGGGCGAGCCGGGCATGGAGCTGGGCATTGCCAGCCGCGAGGTGATCGCCATGTCCACGGCCATCGCCCTGTCGCACAACATGTTCGATGCCGCCTTGATGCTGGGCATCTGCGACAAGATCGTCCCGGGCCTGTTGATGGGGGCCCTGCGTTTCGGCCACCTGCCCACGCTCTTCGTGCCCGGCGGGCCGATGCCTTCGGGTATTTCCAACAAGGAAAAGGCCGACGTCCGCCAGCGCTACGCCGAGGGCAAGGCCAGCCGCGAAGAGCTGCTGGAATCGGAGATGAAGTCCTACCACAGCCCCGGCACCTGCACCTTCTACGGCACCGCCAACACCAACCAGTTGCTGATGGAAGTGATGGGCCTGCACCTGCCGGGCGCGTCCTTCGTCAACCCCTACACGCCGCTGCGCGATGCGCTCACCATCGAGGCGGCGCAGCAGGTCACGCGCATGACCAAGGCCAGTGGCGACTTCATGCCGCTGGGCGAGATCGTCGACGAGAAATCGCTGGTCAATTCCATCGTCGCCCTGCACGCCACCGGTGGCTCGACCAACCATACCCTGCACATGCCGGCGATCGCCCAGGCGGCCGGGATCCAGCTGACCTGGCAGGACATGGCCGAGCTCTCCGAAGTGGTGCCGACCCTGTCCCACGTCTATCCCAACGGCAAGGCCGACATCAACCACTTCCAGGCTGCCGGCGGCATGGCGTTCCTGATTCGCGAGCTGCTCGATGCCGGGCTGCTGCATGAAGACGTCAACACCGTGGCCGGTTTCGGCCTGCGCCGTTATACCCAGGAGCCGTTCCTGCAGGACGGCAAGCTGGTCTGGCGCGAAGGCCCGCAGGCGAGCCTCGACGAAGCGATCCTGCGTCCGGTGGCGCGGCCGTTCTCGCCCGAAGGTGGCCTGCGGGTCATGGAAGGCAACCTGGGGCGCGGGGTGATGAAAGTCTCTGCGGTCGCCCCGGAGCATCAGGTGGTCGAAGCGCCGGCGCGGGTGTTCCATGACCAGCAGGCGCTGGCCGATGCCTTCCAGGCCGGTGAGCTGGAGCGTGATTTCGTTGCCGTGATGCGCTTCCAGGGACCGCGCTGCAACGGTATGCCGGAGCTGCACAAGATGACCCCGTTCCTGGGCGTACTGCAGGACCGTGGCTTCAAGGTGGCGCTGGTCACCGACGGGCGCATGTCCGGCGCCTCGGGGAAAATCCCGGCGGCCATTCATGTCTGCCCGGAAGCCTTTGACGGCGGTCCGCTGGCGCGGGTGCGCGATGGTGACATCGTGCGCGTCGATGGCGTGGCCGGCACGCTGTCGGTCAAGGTCAGCGCCGAGGAGTTGGCCGACCGTGAACTGCCCGCGTCGCCGACCGGTAATGACCTGGGCTGCGGTCGTGAGCTGTTCGGCTTCCTGCGCATGGCCCTGAGCCCGGCGGAGCAGGGCGCCAGTGCCTTCACCTCGGCCCTGGAGTCGCTTAAATGAAGCGCGCTCTGGTCGGTGATATCGGCGGTACCAACGCCCGCTTCGCCCTCTGGGAACATGACCGGATGCACTCGGTGCAGGTGTTCGCCACCGCCGACTACACCAGCCCCGAGCAGGCCATCGGTGCCTACCTCGCGGCGCAGGGGTTGGCCCGGGGCGACCTCGGCGCGGTGTGCCTGGCAGTGGCCGGCCCGGTCAGCGGCGATGAGTTTCGCTTCACCAACAACCACTGGCGGCTCAGTCGCCAGGCCTTCTGCAACACCTTGCAGATCGAGCGGTTGCTGTTGATCAACGACTTTACCGCCATGGCCCTGGGGATGACCCGGTTGCAGCCCGGCGAGTCCCTCACGGTCTGCCCGGGGCAGGCCGAGCCCGGGCGTCCGGCGGTGGTCATCGGCCCCGGTACCGGCCTGGGCGTGGGCACCTTGCTCAGCCTGGACGACGGCCGCTTCATGGCCCTGCCGGGCGAGGGCGGCCACGTCGACCTGCCGGTCGGCAACGCCCGCGAGGCGCAGATCCGCCAGCAGATCGGCAACGAGATCGGCCATGTCAGCGCCGAAACCCTGCTCAGCGGTGGTGGCCTGCTACGGTTGTACCAGGCCATCTGTGCATTGGATGGCCAACCGGCGACCTTGCTCAGTCCGGCGGCGATCACCGATGCTGCCCTGGCCGGCGAGCCGGTGGCGATGGCAGTGATCGAGCAGTTCTGTCGTTTTCTCGGGCGAGTGGCCGGCAACAACGTGTTGACCCTGGGTGGGCGCGGCGGCGTGTACATTGTCGGCGGCATCATTCCGCGCTTTGCCGAGTTGTTCTTGCGCAGCGGATTTGCCGAGAGTTTCGCCGACAAGGGTTGCATGAGCGGTTACTTCAAGGGGATTCCGGTATGGCTGGTGACCGCCGAATTTTCCGGCCTGCTCGGCGCCGGCGTAGCCCTGCAGCAGACCCTGTAGGCGCGGCAGCTGTGGGAGCGGGCTTGCCCCGCGATACGATCTTGCTGACACACTGCAATCGCGGGGCAAGCCCGCTCCCACAAAGACAGTTGGACCCACAGACCCGCATCAACAAGGAATGGCGCTGTGAGCAAGTCGATACTGCTGGTCGACGATGACCAGGAAATCCGCGAACTGTTGCAGGCCTACCTCAGCCGCTGCGGCTTCGAGGTGCGCGCGGTGGCCGACGGCCAGGGCTTTCGCCAGGCCCTGGACGCCAACGAATGTGACCTGGTCATCCTCGATGTGATGCTGCCCGATGAAGACGGCTTCAGCCTCTGTCGCTGGGTACGCCAGCATCCGCGACAGGCACAGGTGCCGATCATCATGCTGACTGCCAGTTCCGACGAGGCCGACCGGGTGATCGGCCTGGAGCTGGGCGCCGACGACTACCTGGGCAAACCCTTCAGCCCCCGCGAATTGCAGGCGCGGATCAAGGCCCTGCTGCGGCGTGCCGGTTTCGGCCAGGAGCGTAACGGCAACGACGTGCTGGCCTTCGATGACTGGCGGCTGGACACGGTCAGCCACCGGCTGTTTCACCGCGACGGTGAAGAGGTCATTCTCTCGGGTGCCGATTTCGCCCTGCTCAAGCTGTTTCTCGATCATCCACAGCAGATTCTCGACCGCGACACCATCGGCAATGCCACCCGTGGCCGCGAGCCCATGCCGCTGGATCGCATTGTCGACATGGCGGTCAGCCGCCTGCGCCAGCGCCTGCGCGACACGGACAAACCGCCACGGCTGATCCGTACCGTGCGCGGCAGCGGTTACCTGCTGGCGGCCAGCGTTGCGCCCGCGCACTGAGGGCCGCTGGCGCCTGCCGCTGCCGCGCTCGCTGCTGGGGCGCATGCTGCTGCTGACGCTGCTGGTGGTGCTGCTGGCCCAGGGGCTGTCGAGCCTGATCTGGCTGTCGCAGCTGCGCGCCAGCCAGCGTGAAGGCCTGGTGGCCAGCGCCCGCAGCCTGGCCCATTCGATGAGTGCCAGCGTCAGCTACTTTCGCTCGCTGCCGGTGGCCTACCGGCCCATGGTGCTGGACCAGTTGCGCAACATGGGCGGCACGCGTTTTTTTGTCTCGCTCAACGACAAGCCGCTGGACATGCAGGAATTGCCGCCGACGCCGCGCAAGCAGGCGGTGATCGCCGCCGTCGATGAAGTGCTGCACCAGCGCCTGGGCCAGCAACTGCAGATCTCGGTGACCTTCGTCAGCCCCCAGGAGCTGCGCCTGTTCAACAGCGGCCTGAAGCTCGACGAGCTGCCGCGCTCCTGGGCGCACTACGCCCTGACCCTGGAACCGATCAACCCGCCGGTGCTGGTGATGCAGATCCATCTAGGGGAGGGGGAGTGGTTGTACATCGCCTCGCTGCTGCCCGAACCCTACACCAGCCTGGAGGAGCAGGACCTGCCGGCCCAGCAGGTCTGGTTCATCATCCTCACCAGTTCGTTCCTGTTGCTGTTCATCGGCTTGCTGGTGCATTGGCAGAGTCGCCCGCTCAAGCGCCTGGCCCGGGCCGCGCGGGAACTGTCGCTGGGCGCCGATGTGGAGCCGGTGACCGAAGGTGGCGGCAGCGAGGTGGAGGAGGTGGGACGTGCTTTCAACGCCATGCGCGAGCGTATCAGTCGCTACCTGACCGAGCGCAGTCAGTTGTTCAGCGCCATTTCCCATGACCTGCGCACGCCGATCACCCGCTTGCGCCTGCGGGTCGAGCTGCTCGATGACGAAGTGATGCAGGCCAAGTTCGGCCGTGACCTGGATGAGCTGGAGATGCTGGTCAAGGGCGCGCTGCAATGCGTGAAGGACACCGATATCCACGAGAACATCGAAGCCATCGACCTCAACCAGCTGCTCGATTGCCTGGTCGAACCCTACCTGAGCAGTAATCGCATCACCCTGGAGGGGCGCGCGCAGGCGCCCTATCCAGGCAAGCCGCTGGCGCTCAAGCGCTGCATGGGCAACCTGATCGACAATGCCCTGAAGTACGGCGAGCGCGCCCACCTGCGCGTGCTCGACAGCGCCTCGGGGTTTGTCCTGCAGGTCGACGATGAAGGCCCGGGCGTGCCCGAGCAACGCCAGGAACAGGTGTTCGAGCCGCACTTTCGCCTGGCCGGCCAGCAGCAGGGCTACGGCCTGGGCCTGGGCATCGCGCGCAATATCGCCCACAGCCATGGCGGTGAAGTGAGCTTGCGCAACCTGCGCGAAGGCGGCTTGCGGGTGACCTTGAGCCTGCCACGCAGCAGTGACTGACCGGCGTTTGTCACCACTTGGTGACATTCGCACATCCCTTCGTTACCTGCGCCGCCCGGGCCTGTGGTTAGACTCAGGGACAAGCGCAAGCACCTCGACTTGCCCCTGTATAACAACAAGAAAAGGTTACCTTCCATGAACGCGATCACGCGCCTTGCTACTGTCATTTCCCTCGCCTCCTTGTTGCCCCTGAACGCCTTTGCCGCCGATCCCGGTACTGTCGAAGTCCTGCACTGGTGGACCTCCGGTGGTGAAGCCAAGGCGGTGGAAACCCTCAAGGCGCAGGTGAAAAAAGACGGATTCATCTGGAAAGACAACGCCGTCGCCGGTGGTGGTGGCGCCGCTGCCATGACCGTGCTCAAGACCCGCGCCATCTCCGGCAACCCGCCGGCTGCCGCGCAGATCAAGGGCCCGGATATCCAGGAATGGGGCGCCCTGGGGCTGCTGACCGAGCTCGATGAGGTAGCTCAAGCCAACCAATGGGACAACCTGCTGCCGGCCAAGGTGGCCGAGATCATGAAGTACGACGGTCACTACGTGGCCGTGCCGGTGAACATTCACCGGGTCAACTGGCTGTGGATCAACCCGCAGGTGTTCGACAAGGCCGGGGCCAAGGTGCCGACCACCCTCGATGAACTCTTCGCCGCCGCCGACAAGCTCAAGGCGGCCGGCTTCATCCCCCTGGCCCACGGCGGCCAACCCTGGCAGGACGGTACCGTGTTCGAGGACCTGGCCCTGAGCATCCTCGGGCCCAAGGGCTACCACGCCGCCTTTGTCGAGCTGGATGACAAGACCCTCACCGGTGCGCAGATGGTCGAGGTGTTCAAGACCCTGCAGCGCCTGGGCACCTACATGGACCCCAACCGCGCCGGGCGTGACTGGAACATCGCCGCTGCAGAGGTCATCAACGGCAAGGCCGGCATGCAGATCATGGGCGACTGGGCCAAGAGCGAATGGACCGCCGCCGGCAAGGTCGCCGGCAAGGACTACCAGTGCGTGGCCTTCCCCGGTACCCAGGGCAGCTTCGCCTACAACATCGACTCGCTGGCGATGTTCAAGCTCAAGAAGGAGAACGACATCAAGGCCCAGAACGACCTGGCCAAGGTCGCCCTGGAGCCGCAGTTCCAGACCGTGTTCAACCAGAACAAGGGCTCGCTGCCGGTGCGTCAGGACATGGACATGAGCCAGTTCGATGCCTGCACCCAGAAGTCGGCAGAGGACTTCAAACAAGCCGAGCAAGGCGACGGTCTGCAGCCGAGCATGGCCCACAACATGGCCACCACCCTGGCGGTGCAGGGGGCGATCTTCGATGTGGTGACCAACTTCCTCAACGACCCGGGCGCCGACCCGGCGGCGGCGGTCAAGCAACTGGGCTCGGCGATCAAGTCGGCCAAGTAGGGCCTCATCGCGGGTCGAGCCCGCTCCCACAGAAGGGAGCGCGTTCGCCTGTGGGAGCGGGCTTGTCCCGCGATTCGGTGCGCAGCACCGCCCTCCAACCGAGAAGCAACCATGAACACTGTTGCCGCACTCCATAAGGCTTCACCCTTCGACGCGCTCCAGAAATGGCTACCCAAGCTGGTGCTGGCGCCGAGCATGCTGATCGTCCTGGTCGGCTTCTACGGCTACATCCTCTGGACCTTCGTCCTGTCCTTCACCAATTCGAGCTTCATGCCCAGCTACAAATGGGTCGGCCTGGCCCAGTACGCGCGGCTGATGGAGAACGATCGCTGGTGGGTGGCGAGCAAGAACCTGCTGGTGTTCGGCGGCCTGTTCATCGCCATCAGCCTGGCGGTGGGTGTGCTGCTGGCAGTGCTGCTCGACCAGCGCATTCGCCGCGAAGGCTTCATTCGCACGGTCTACCTGTACCCCATGGCGCTGTCGATGATCGTCACCGGCACCGCCTGGAAATGGCTGCTCAACCCGGGCCTGGGCCTGGACAAGATGCTCCGCGACTGGGGCTGGGAAGGCTTTCGCCTGGACTGGCTGGTGGACCCCGACCGGGTCGTCTACTGCCTGGTGATCGCCGCTGTGTGGCAGGCCTCGGGCTTCGTCATGGCGCTGTTCCTGGCCGGCCTGCGCAGTGTCGACCCGTCGATCATCCGCGCAGCGCAAGTCGATGGCGCCAGCCTGCCGAGCATCTACCTGCGCATCGTGTTGCCGAGCCTGCGTCCGGTGTTTTTCAGCGCCCTGATGATCCTTGCGCATATCGCCATCAAGAGCTTCGACCTGGTGGCGGCGATGACCGCGGGAGGGCCGGGCTACGCCTCGGACCTGCCGGCGATGTTCATGTATTCCTTCACCTTCAGCCGTGGGCAAATGGGCATGGGCTCGGCCAGCGCGATCCTGATGCTCGGCGCGATCCTGTCGATCCTGGTGCCTTACCTGTATTCGGAACTGAGGAACAAGCGCCATGACTAGATCCCTGGCTCCCCGACGCTTCACCTTCAGCCGCCTGGCCATCTACTCGACCCTGTTGCTGGCCTGTGCGCTGTACCTGGTGCCGCTGATCGTGATGCTGCTGACCAGCTTCAAGTCGCCCGACGACATCCGTACCGGCAACCTGCTGAGCTGGCCGGAGGTGGTCACCACCATCGGCTGGATCAAGGCCTGGGACACCGTCGGCGGCTACTTCTGGAACTCGGTGAAGATCACCGTCCCGGCGGTGGTGATCTCCACGCTGCTCGGCGCCTTGAACGGCTACGTGCTGTCGATGTGGCGCTTTCGCGGCTCGCAGCTGTTCTTCGGCCTGTTGCTGTTCGGCTGCTTCCTGCCATTCCAGACCGTGCTGCTGCCGGCCTCGTTCACCCTCGGCAAAATGGGCCTGGCCAGTACCACCACGGGGCTGGTGCTGGTGCACATCGTCTACGGCCTGGCGTTCACCACGCTGTTCTTTCGCAACTACTACTGCAGCGTGCCGGATGCCCTGGTGCGGGCGGCGCGGCTGGACGGCGCGGGGTTCTTCACCATCTTCGGCAGGATCCTGCTGCCGATGTCGGTGCCGATCATCATGGTCTGCCTGATCTGGCAGTTCACCCAGATCTGGAACGACTTTCTCTTCGGCGTGGTATTCGCCAGTGGCGATGCTCAACCGATCACCGTGGCCCTGAACAACCTGGTCAACACCAGCACCGGGGTCAAGGAATACAACGTCGACATGGCGGCGGCGATGATCGCCGGGTTACCGACCCTGTTGGTCTATGTGCTGGCTGGCAAGTATTTCCTGCGCGGGCTTACCGCTGGCGCGGTCAAGGGGTGAAACAACATGGCAACGCTTGAACTGCGCAACGTCAACAAGACCTACGGCAGCGGTCTGCCGGATACCTTGAAACACATCGACCTGTCGATCGAATCCGGGGAGTTCCTGATCCTGGTCGGGCCCTCGGGCTGCGGCAAGTCGACCCTGATGAACTGCATCGCAGGCCTGGAACAGATCAGTGGCGGCGCGATACTGGTGGACGATGCCGACATCAGCGGCATGAGCCCCAAGGACCGGGACATCGCCATGGTCTTCCAGTCCTATGCGCTGTACCCGACCATGAACGTGCGCGACAACATCGCCTTCGGCCTGAAGATGCGCAAGATGCCGGCGGCGGCCATCGACGAGGAAGTGGCGCGGGTGGCCAAGTTGCTGCAGATCGAACACCTGCTCGGGCGCAAGCCCGGCCAGCTGTCCGGTGGCCAGCAGCAGCGGGTGGCCATGGGGCGGGCATTGGCGCGGCGGCCAAAGATCTACCTGTTCGACGAACCACTGTCGAACCTCGACGCCAAGCTGCGGGTGGAGATGCGCACCGAAATCAAGCTGATGCACCAGCGCCTGAAGACCACCACGGTGTACGTCACCCACGACCAGATCGAGGCCATGACCCTGGGCGACAAGGTGGCAGTGATGAAGGATGGCCTGATCCAGCAGTTCGGCACCCCGCAGCAGATCTACAACGATCCGGCCAACCTGTTCGTCGCCAGCTTCATCGGTTCGCCACCGATGAACTTCATTCCCTTGCGCCTGCAACGCAAGGAGGGGCGTTTGCTGGCGTTGCTCGACAGCGGCCAGGCCCGTTGCGAGCTGCCGTTGGGCATCAATGAGGCGGGGCTGGAGGAGCGTGAGGTGATGCTCGGCATTCGCCCCGAACAGATCACCCTGGCGCCGGCCCAGGCCAATGGTTTGCCGAGCCTGCGCGCCGATGTGCAGATCACCGAGCCCACCGGCCCCGACTTGCTGGCATTCGTCACCCTCAACCAGACCAAGGTCTGTTGCCGCCTGGCACCGGACGTGGCGGTGCGGGTCGGCGACACCCTGAACCTGCAACTCGATCCCGAGCGGGTGCTGCTGTTCGATGCCGCCAGTGGCGAGCGTCTGGGGCTGAAGGTTGCGCCGCAGCAGAGCGGCCAGGACAACGTGGCGCAATTCAAGGGTCGCTGACAGTGTTGCACGGCGTGTACACCCATCGATAACAATAAAACGAGGAAACAAAGGGATGGATCACTTCAAGCACATCAAGCCGCTGGCGTCGCTGAGCCTGCTGGCGGCCTTCGGGGTCAGTTGCGGGGCGCACGCGGCGGGCGCCTTCGACCCCGAGTCGAAATGGATGAGTGGCGATTGGGGCGGTACGCGCACCGAACTGCTGGAGAAGGGCTACGACTTCACCCTGGATTATGTCGGCGAAGTGGCCGGCAACCTCGATGGCGGTTACAACGACGACAAGACCGCCCGCTACAGCGATCAGTTCGCCCTGGGCGCGCACCTGGACCTGGAAAAGATCCTCGGCTGGAACGATGCCGAGTTCAAACTGGCGATCACCGAGCGTAGCGGCAACAACCTGTCCAACGACCGCATCAGCGATCCGCGCGCCGGTCAGTTCAGCTCGGTGCAGGAAGTCTGGGGCCGTGGCCAGACCTGGCGCCTGACCCAGATGTGGATCAAGCAGAAGTACTTCGATGGCGCCCTGGACGTGAAATTCGGCCGCTTCGGCGAAGGCGAGGACTTCAACAGCTTTCCCTGCGACTTCCAGAACCTGGCGTTCTGCGGCTCCCAGGTGGGCAACTGGGTGGGCGACATCTGGTACAACTGGCCGGTCAGCCAGTGGGCGTTGCGGGTCAAGTACAACATCACCCCGGAGTTCTTCGCCCAGGTCGGGGTGTTCGAGCAGAACCCTTCGTATCTTGAGACCGGCAATGGCTTCAAGCTCAGCGGCAGCGGCACCAAGGGCATGATCCTGCCGGCGGAGCTGGTCTGGTCGCCCAGGGTCAATGAACTGCCGGGCGAATATCGCCTGGGGTACTACTACAGCACCGCCAAGGCCGATGACGTCTTTGACGATGTCAACGGCCAGCCCCAGGCCATGACCGGCAACGACTTCAAGTCGCATTCGAGCAAGCATGGCTGGTGGGTGGTGGCCCAGCAGCAGGTCACCGCGCACAACGGCGACGCCAGCCGAGGCTTGAGCCTGTTCGCCAACTTCACCGTGCATGACAAGGCCACTAACGTGGTCGACAACTACCAGCAGGTGGGCATGGTCTACAAAGGCGCCTTCGACTCGCGGCCCAAGGATGACATCGGCTTTGGCGTGGCGCGGATTCACGTCAACGATGATGTAAAGGACCGCGCCGAACTGCTCAACCAGCAGAGCGGCATCAGCGACTATGACAACCCCAACTTCGTGCCGATCCAGGAAACCGAGTACAACGCCGAGTTGTACTACGGCGTCCATGTCACCAACTGGCTGACCGTGCGACCTAACCTTCAGTACATCAAAAGTCCGGGTGGGGTGGACGAGGTGGACAACGCACTGGTCGCCGGGTTGAAGATTCAGTCGTCGTTCTGAGGCATTTTGTTGTAAATTTACGAGCTCATCGCGGGGCAAGCCCGCTCCTACAGGGTGGGAGCGGGCTTGCCCCGCGATGAGCCCCTGACTAACAACAAGAGTTTCCAGCTATGCCCGAGCACCCGCTACAGCGCTTTTTCACCTCGCAACGGCCGCGGCCGACCTTCGAGTGGGAGCGTTACCAGCAGCGCGATGTGCTGATCATCGATCATCCCCAGTGCCAGGCGGTGTTCAGTCGCCAGGGCGCGCAATTGTTGCACTTCCAGCCCAGGGGCGAGCGCCCGTGGCTGTGGTGCGCTGCGCAGTGGCCGCAAGTCGGTGCCATTCGCGGGGGCGTGCCGGTGTGCTGGCCCTGGTATGGCCGTCACCCCAGCGAAGACATGTGGCCGGCCCACGGCTGGGCGCGCTTGCTCGACTGGAAACTGATCGACAGCAGCGAAGATGAGCAGGGTGTGAGCCTGAAATGGCGCCTGCAGCTGTGCGACTGGCAGGTGGACCTCTCGGCGCGCCTGGGCCAGAGCATGGAACTGCAGTTGAGCACCGAGCATCAGGACAGCTTGCCGTGCCAGTTGAGTCATGCTCTGCTGGCCTACTGGCGTATTAGTGACGTTTCTGAGATAGCGCTATCTGGGCTAGAGAACATTGAGGGTTACGACCGTTTGAACCGTCAGGCCTGTCGCCAGAAAGGCGCGCTGAAGGTCCATGGCGGCTGTCAGCGGGTGTTCCCCAATGTGCCGACCGTGCAGTTGCACGATCCGGCCTGGCAGCGTCAGCTGTGCATCGATACCGGTGACAGCGAGGACACCGTGGTCTGGCATCCGGGCAGTCGGCCCCTGATGGGCGTCAGTGGCAGCGAGACCCTGGGCTTCATCTGCGTCGAGGCGGCCAGTGGCAGCAGTGACAGCCTGAGCCTGGCGCCGGGTGAACAGGCACACCTGCGTTTGCAGGCGCACCTGCTCAGTTGAGTTCGTCGTCGATCGGGTAGCGGCTGGCGTTGAGGCTTTCCTTGATCTTGCGCAGGTGCGGCTGGAAGTCCACGCCGCGGCGCAGGGTCATGCCGGTGGCCAGTACGTCGAGCACGGTCAGCTGGATGATGCGCGAAGTCATCGGCATGTAGATGTCGGTGTCTTCGGGCAGCGGGATGTTCAGGCTCAGGCTGCTGGCCTTGGCCAGGGGCGAGTCGGCAGCGGTCAGGCCCAGTACCGAGGCGCCGTTTTCCCGGGCCAGGCGCGCCACTTCCACCAGCTCGCGGGTGCGTCCGGTGTAGGAGATGATCACGAACAGCTCGCCGGTGTGGGCAACCGAGGCGAGCATGCGCTGCATCAGCACGTCGGCATGGGCCGAGACGGCGAGGTTGAAGCGGAAGAACTTGTGCTGGGCGTCCAGGGCCACCGGGGCCGAGGCGCCGAGGCCGAAGAAATGGATCTGGCGGGCCTGGATCAGCATGTCCACGGCGCGGCTGATCAGCTGCGGATCGAGTTGCTGGCAGGCGCTGTCGAGCGAGGCGATGGCGCTGCCGAAGATCTTCTGGGTGTAGGAGGCCGGATCATCGTCGGCTTCTACCGCCCGGCTGACATAGGCAGCACCGCTGGCCAGGCTCTGGGCCAGTTGCAGTTTGAGCTCGGGGTAGCCGCTGACGCCGAACGAGCGGCAGAAGCGGTTGACGGTCGGTTCGCTGACCTTGGCCGCCTGGGCCAGTGCGGCGATGCTGAAACGGGTGGCTTGCTGGGGGTTGAGCAGGATGACTTCGGCGACTTTACGCTCAGCCTTGTTCAGCTCTTCGAGGCGGCCCTGGATCTGTTCCAGGAGGTTTCGCACGCGGTCCATGGTGGGTTCCTTGGTTCGAGAAGGCAGCCGGCTGACCACGGCAGCAGGCTTTTGACGGGGTGGCCTATCGTACTGATGGCATGGTTGGCACACCACTTGAATCTGTCCACTGGGTAGAATGTTGTGGTTTTTACTACATTATTCCTTGAAAACCGGGAATGAAAACGGTATTTCTAGATCAACTTGATAAAAGAACAAACATCATGGCTTCGATCAGCGTTGAACCTTGCACCTTCGCCCTGTTTGGCGCGCTCGGCGACCTGGCCCTGCGCAAGCTGTTTCCGGCGCTCTACCAGCTTGACCGGGCTGGCCTGCTGCATGCCGAAACCCGGGTGCTGGCGCTGGCCCGCGAGCCGGGTAGTGCCCAGGAGCACCTGGGGTCGATCGAGGCCCATCTGCAGGAGTTCGTTCCGGCCGGGGAGGTCGAGGCCATTGCCCTGCAGCGCTTTCTGGCGCGCCTCACCTACCTGCATGTGGATTTTCTCCAGCTCGATGACTATCATGCCCTGGCCGCCCAGGTCGGCGCCGACAGCCAGCTGATCGCCTACTTCGCCACGCCGGCGGCGGTCTATGGCGGCATCTGCGAGAACCTCGACAAGGTCGGCCTCAGCGCGCGCACCCGGGTGGTGCTGGAGAAGCCCATCGGCCATGACCTGGAGTCGTCGCGCCGGGTCAATGACGCCGTGGCCCAGTACTTCCCGGAAAATCGTGTCTACCGCATCGACCACTACCTGGGCAAGGAAACGGTACAGAACCTGATCGCCCTGCGCTTCGCCAACAGCCTGTTCGAAACCCAATGGAACCAGAACTCCATCTCCCACGTGGAGATCACCGTGGCCGAGAAGGTCGGCATCGAAGGCCGCTGGGGCTACTTCGACAAGGCCGGGCAGCTGCGCGACATGATCCAGAACCACCTGTTGCAGCTGCTGTGCCTGATCGCCATGGACCCGCCCAGCGACCTCTCGGCCGACAGCATCCGCGACGAGAAGGTCAAGGTGCTCAAGGCCCTGGCACCGATCACCGGCGAAGGCCTGAGCACCCGCGTGGTGCGCGGCCAGTACATCGCCGGCTACAGCGAAGGCCGCTCGGTGCCCGGTTACCTGGAAGAAGACAACGCCAACGCCCAGAGCGATACCGAAACCTTCGTCGCCCTGCGTGCCGATATCCGCAACTGGCGCTGGTCGGGCGTGCCGTTCTACCTGCGGACCGGCAAGCGCATGCCGCAGAAGCTGTCGCAGATCGTCATTCATTTCAAGGAAACCCCGCACTACATCTTCGCCCCGGAACAGCGTTTGCAAATCGGTAACAAGCTGATCATCCGCCTGCAGCCGGACGAAGGTATTTCCTTGCGGGTGATGACCAAGGAACAAGGCCTGGACAAAGGCATGCAGTTGCGTAGCGGGCCGTTGCAGCTGAATTTTTCCGACACCTGGCGCAGTGCACGGATTCCCGATGCCTACGAGCGTCTGCTGCTGGAAGTGATGCGTGGCAACCAGAACCTGTTTGTGCGCAAGGATGAAATCGAATACGCGTGGAAATGGTGCGATCAGCTGATCGCCGGCTGGAAGACCGCTGGCGACGCGCCCAAGCCCTATGCTGCCGGCTCCTGGGGGCCGATGAGCTCGATTGCATTGATTACCCGTGATGGGAGGTCGTGGTATGGCGATATCTGAACTTGAACTGCCGGCAACGGTAACGGCGCACCAATTCACCGAGCCCGCGAAGCAGGCCGAAGGCCTGGCGCGGGATGTCGCCGAACGCCTGCGCGCGGCCATCGCCGCCAACGGCACGGCCACCCTGGTGGTGTCCGGCGGGCGCAGTCCGGTGGCATTCTTCGAGGTACTGGCCAAGCAGGCGCTGGACTGGTCGAAGGTGCTGGTCACCCTGGCCGATGAGCGCTGGGTGCCGGTCGAGCACGCCGACAGCAATGCCGGCCTGCTCAAGCGTCATCTGCTGGTGGGCGAGGTGGCCAAGGCACGCTTCCTGAGCCTCTACCGTCCTGCCGCCAGCCTGGAAGCTGCCGCCCTGGAAACCGACCGGGCCCTGGCCGAACTGCCGGGCATCGATGTGCTGGTGCTGGGCATGGGCGACGACGGCCATACCGCTTCGCTGTTCCCCAACAGTCCGAACCTGGCCGAAGGCCTGGACCCGCACAGCACCCGTCGCTGCCTGCCGATGCTGGCACCGAGCGTGCCGCACCAGCGCCTGAGCATGACCCGCGCTCTGCTGGCCCGTGCCCGATTTACCGCATTATCGCTGCAAGGGGCGGGCAAACTCGCTACCCTGCGCGCCGCGCTGGAAACCGGCGATGCGCAACACATGCCGATTTACGCCTTTGTGCAAGACCCTCTGGATATTTACTGGTGCCCATGAGTCAAGGAACTGCCGTCATGACCACGCTTGAACTGAAACAGCCGGGAGCTTCCATGGCCGACAAAATTGCCCGGATCGACCAGATCTGTACCCAGGCGCGCATCCTGCCGGTGATCACCATCGCCCGTGAGGAAGACATCCTGCCACTGGCCGATGCCCTGGCTGCCGGGGGCATCAAGACCCTGGAAGTCACCTTGCGCTCGGCGCATGGCCTCAAGGCCATCCAGGTGCTGCGCGAGCAGCGCCCGGAACTGTGTGTCGGCGCCGGCACCGTGCTCGATCGCACGATGTTCGCTGCGGTCGAGGCTGCGGGTGCGCAGTTCGTGGTGACCCCGGGGATTACCCAGGACCTGCTCGAGGCCGGTGTGGAAAGCGCCATCCCCCTGTTGCCGGGCATCAGCACGCCCTCGGAGATCATGAGCGGCTATGCCCTGGGCTACCGCCGCTTCAAGCTGTTCCCGGCGGAAATCAGCGGCGGCGTCGCGGCGATCAAGGCCTATGGCGGCCCCTTCGGCGATATCCGTTTCTGCCCGACCGGCGGGGTCAACCCCGGCAATGTGAAGAGCTACATGGCCCTGCCCAATGTGATGTGCGTGGGCGGTACCTGGATGCTCGACAGCGGCTGGATCAAGAACCGCGACTGGGCGCGGATCGAAGCCTGCAGTGCAGAGGCGCTGGCACTGCTGGACTGACATTTTTCGTTGTGTGCTACACGGCTTATGGGGCGCTTGGTCGGCGCCCCTTTTTTTTGGTTCTTCACGGAATTCCGGAGAGCTAGGTTCCTTGGGCTTGGGCTTGGGTGTCGAGTCTGCGGGCTTATCCATTCCATGCAGCGACGCTGCCGGCCCCTTCCGCCTTTACGGCGGCCTACTTTTCTCTTGGGAAAAGTAGGCAAAACCGCTTGCTCCTACATACGGCCCTCCGCTGCGCTACGGGTCCCCTCGCTCCGGCGCCCTCCGGGGCCACGCGGCCTACGACTTGCTACGCAAGTCTACGACTCGCGTTCTTCGGCTACGCCGAAGGTGCTGCGCACGGCCCCTACAGGCACCTCCACTCGGCCTCCTGAAGTCGCATTCTGCAGCGCCTGAACTGACGCGCATGAAGATCAAGAGCAACCGTAGGAGCGGGCTTGCCCCGCGATGGCGTCAGCCAGGCTGCGCCAACATCTGCCTTCGAAGATGCGCCAGCACAGGCACCACCCGTAACTTCGCGACTTCAGAAGGCCGAGCGTAGGTGTCTGGAGGGGGCGGGTGCGCAGCACCCTTCGGCGTAGCCGAAGAACGCGAGCCGTAGGCTTGGCGCAGCAAGTCGTAGGCCGCGCAGCCCCTGGAAGACACCGTAGCGAGGGAACCCGGAGCGCAGCGTAGGGCCGGATGGTAGGAGCGAGCGGTTTTGGTTCCTTTTGCCAAGACAAAAGGGACCCGCCGTAAAGGCGGAAGGGGCCGGCAGCGTCGCTGCATGGAATGGATAAGCTCGCCACCTCGACACCCAAGCCCAAGGAGCCTAGCCCTCCGGGATTCCGTGAAGAGCCTTTTTTTGCCTGTGCAGGCTTGTCCCGCGAAGATCAGCGCAAAATCAATACCCACAAAAAAGCCCGCCTGTTCGGGGCGGGCTTTTTCTCTGCCAGGCAGCTTACGCAGCCTTGGCCGCCTGCTGGCTCAGCGAACGGTTCAGGGCACTGAACAATGCCTTGAAGCTGGCGGTGGTGATGTTCTCATCGATACCTACACCATGCACCGGACGACCACCGGCCACGCGCAGCTCGATGTAGGCCGCCGCCTTGGCGTTGGTGCCGGCACCGATGGCGTGCTCGTTGTAGTCCATGATTTCCACGGCGATCGGCAAGCCGGCCACCAGGGCTTCCAGGGCGCCATTGCCCTTGCCGCGCCAGTGCAGGGTGGTTTCGCCTTCGCTGGACACTTCGACTTCCACCGCACTGTGGCCGTTCTCTTCCTGCAGGCGATGGCTGACCAGGGCGTAAGGTGCGTTGGCCTGCAAGTACTCGCGGTGCAGCAAGCTGTAGATCTGCTGGGCGGTCATTTCCAGGCCCAGGCGGTCGGTTTCACCCTGCACCACCTGGCTGAACTCGATCTGCATGCGACGTGGCAGGCTGATGCCGTATTCCTGCTCGAGCAGGTAGGTGATGCCGCCTTTGCCCGACTGGCTGTTGACGCGGATCACCGCCTCGTAGCTGCGGCCGATGTCGGCCGGGTCGATCGGCAGGTATGGCACTTCCCACTTGGCGTCGTCCTTCTGCTGGGCAAAGCCCTTGCGGATGGCGTCCTGGTGCGAGCCGGAGAACGCGGTGTGAACCAGGTCGCCGACATACGGATGACGTGGGTGCACCGGAATCTGGTTGCACTCTTCGACCACCTTGCGCACGCCGTCGATGTCGGAGAAGTCCAGTTGTGGGTCCAGGCCCTGGGTGTAGAGGTTCAAGGCCAGGGTCACCAGATCGACGTTGCCGGTGCGCTCGCCGTTGCCGAACAGGCAGCCTTCGACACGGTCGGCACCGGCCATCAGGCCCAGTTCGGTGGCGGCCACGCCGGTGCCACGGTCGTTGTGGGTGTGCAGGCTGATGATCACGCTGTCGCGGCGGCTGACGTTCCGACCGAACCACTCGATCTGGTCGGCGTAGATGTTCGGCGTCGAGACTTCGACGGTGGCCGGCAGGTTGAGGATGATCTTGTTGTCCGGGGTCGGGTTCCACACCTCGATCACCGCGTCGCAGACTTCCTTGGCGAACTCGAGCTCGGTAGCGCTGAAGGTCTCCGGCGAGTACTGGAAGGTCCACTGGGTTTCCGGCTGCTGGGCGGCATATTTGACGAACAGCTTGGCCGCGTTCACCGCGATGTCCTTCACGCCTTGCTTGTCCTGGTTGAAGACGATGCGGCGGAACGACGGGCTGGTGGCGTTGTACAGGTGGACGATGGCCTTCTTCGCCCCGCGCAGGGATTCGAAGGTGCGGGCGATCAGGTCTTCACGGGCCTGGGTCAGCACCTGGATGGTGGTGTCGTCAGGAATGTGGCCGTCTTCGATCAGGGTACGGACGAAGTCGAAGTCGGTTTGCGAGGCCGACGGGAACGAGGCTTCGATTTCCTTCACGCCAACGCTGACCAGGGTCTTCCAGAAACGCAGCTTCTTCGCGGCATCCATGGGCTCGATCAGCGACTGGTTACCATCGCGCAGGTCGGAGCTGCACCAGATCGGGGTCTGGGTGATGGTCTTCGACGGCCAGGTACGGTCAGGCAAGTTGACGGTAGGGAAGGCACTGTATTTTTTCGAAGGGTCTTTGAGCATGGTCATGAAAGCAATCCTTGAATGTGCGGCCTGGAAAGGTGGCCTGCCGAGCGATAACGAGATGAAAAGGCGAGGCGACGCGATTCAGCTTGGTAGTCGTGCACTGACCAGGCAGAGGCTGCGATGTTGACGAAGCAGGATGAGGGTCTGAAAGGTTTTCATGGCTTCAACCCTAACCAGTGGGGTTAAAGATGGCAAGCCTTGGAGAAAAATTGAGAGGAATGCTCAAAATATCAAGGTAATTGAGATTTTATAGCGAGTCTAAAGCAAAAAGACCGCGCCAATTGCGCGGTCTTTTTGAATGGCGCAAGCCAGGCGTCAGGGCTGGAAGGCGCCGATGAAAATCGCCGGATCCACCCGTGCATCATTGAGGCTGACGTTCCAGTGCATGTGCGGGCCAGTGGCGCGTCCGGTCGAGCCGACCCGGCCGACCACGGCGCCGCGGCTGAGCATCTGCCCGGGTTTCACATCGACCTTGGACATGTGGCAGAACATGCTGATAAAGCCCTGGCCGTGGTCGACGAACACGGTGTTGCCGTTGAAGAAGTAGTTGCCCACCAGGATAACCTTGCCGTTGGCCGGGGTCTTGATCGGTGTGCCGGCGGGTACGGCGAAGTCCAGGCCGGCGTGGGGGTTGCGTTCCTCGCCGTTGAAGAAGCGGCGCACGCCGAACTTGCTCGACAGCGGGCCGTTGACCGGTTTGTCGAGGATCAGGTTGCTCGGCAGGGTAGGGCTGAAGCTGCGGTAGGCCTTGAGCTGCTCGGCAAGCTCGGCCTCGATGCGCTTGAGGTCGGCGGGGTCGGGGTTGACCTGGCGCTTGTTCTTCAGGGTGATGCGCTGCTCCGGGTATTTCTTGCTGCCGACGTTGAAGCTCAGGGTACGCGTGCCCTGGGTGAGCCTTGCCACGCCTGGCTTTTGCGTCAGCGGCAGGCCGACGATGGCCAGCCAGGTGTCCTGTTCCCTGACCACCAGCACCGGCTTGCCGTCGAAGCGCGCGCTCGGCGCCTGGGCCGCCGGGCCCAGGTCGATGACTGCAACGCCTCCCGGTACCGGTTTGTTCAGCTGGCGGGTGATGTAGCTGGCCTGGGCGCTGCTGGCGAACATCAGGCACAGCAGCAGCAGCGGGGCAAACAGACGGGGCATGGTTCAATCCAGTAATGAAAGCGTGACCGGAGTCCGGTGATTGTCTTCGACGCGTACCTGCAGTTCACCTTCACCCAGGCGTGCCGTCAGGCGCTGGCCATTGTGGGTCTGTTCGGCACGGCGGATGGCCTGGCCGCGATCGTCGAGCAGGATGCTGTAGCCGCGGCCGAGGGTTGCCAGCGGGCTGACGACGTGTAGGGTCTGCATTTGCGCCTGGAGGCGCTGGCGACGGTCTTTCAAGGTTTCGCGCATGGCCCGCGGCAGGCGTTCGGACAGGCTGTCCAGGCGCTGCTTGAGCAGGGCCAGGGTGCGCCCCGGATGCTGCGCGGCCAGGCGTGTATCCAGGCGTGCCAGGCGCTCGCGGCGCTGGTTCAAGCGTTGCTCGAACGCACGGCGCAGGCGCATGTCCAGGTCGTCCAGGCGCTGGGCCTGCTGGCGCAGGCGCTCGCCGGGGTGGCGCAGGCGGCGGGTCAGGCTGTCCAGGCGCAGGCGATCGTGGCTCAGGCGGCTCTGGATGCGCAGCAGCAAGCGGCGCTTGAGGCTGTCGATGCGTCGCTGCAGGTCGCTGCTGTCAGGCGCCAGCAGTTCGGCAGCAGCCGACGGCGTGGGGGCGCGCACGTCGGCGACGAAGTCACTGATCGAGACGTCGGTTTCATGGCCCACGGCGCTGACGATGGGCGTGGCGCAGGCGGCGATGGCCCGGGCCACGGCTTCTTCGTTGAAGCACCAGAGGTCCTCCAGCGAGCCGCCGCCACGGGCCAGGATCAGGGCGTCGAAGCCGCGGCTGTCGGCCAGTTGCAGGGCGCGAACGATCTGGTTGATGGCTTCACGGCCCTGCACGGCGGTGGGGATCAGGGTCAGCTCGACCTGCGGGGCACGGCGGCGGAACACGCTGATAATGTCGCGGATCACCGCGCCGGTGGGCGAGCTGACGATGCCAATGCGCTGCGGGTGGGCGGGCAGGGCGCGCTTGCGCTCGGCGCTGAACAGGCCTTCGGCGCCGAGCTTTTCCTTCAGGGCCTCGAAGGCCAGGCGCAAGGCGCCATCACCAGCCGGCTCGACGGTGTCGACAATCAGTTGATAGTCGCCGCGGCCCTCGAACAGCGAGACCTTGCCGCGCACCTTGACCGCCAGGCCGTCGCGCAGGGCCTGGCGGACCCGGGCGGCGTTCTGCCGGAACAATGCACAGCGCACCTGGGCGCCGCTGTCCTTGAGGGTGAAGTAGACATGGCCGGACGCCGGGCGGGCGAGGTTGGAGATCTCGCCTTCGACCCAGACATTGCGGAACACGTCTTCGAGCAGCACCCGGGCGCGGCCGTTGAGCTGGCTGACGGTGAGGACCTCGCGGTCCAGGCCGAGTCTTTCGAAGGGGTCATTGATCATGGCCGGCATCATAAAGGATTGTTGGCTCGGGGTGGCAGTGACGGCGGCGTTTTCAGTCGCGGGGGCGCAGATGATCCACAAACTGCTCCACCAAAGGCCCGGCGTCGCGACGATAGGCCAGGGCCACCGTACTGGTGCACCCTTCATCCGCCAGGGGCACGAAGCGAAGCGAGGCAGGTGCGATTTCCTGCATGCAGCGCGGCAACAAGGCCACGCCAAAGCCGGCCTGGATCAATTGCAGTTGCGTGGTCTTGCGCGACACGACCCGTGCGGCCCGGGGAAAGAAACCGGCCCCCATGCACAACTCGGCAGACAGGTAGCTCAAGCCGCCACGCTGGCGATGTGGTATGGAAATAAAGGGCTCGTTACGCAGTTGTGCCAGGCGCACGCTGGTTTCCCTGGCCAGTGGATGATCCTCGGCCACTGCCAGCAACAAAGGCTCTTGGAGCAATGGCTGCACACAAATCCCTTCATGCTGGCGCAGCACCGGCAGGCGCAACAGGCCGATCTCCAGGCGGCCCTCGGCGAGCGCTTCAAGCTGTGCCTCGGATGATTGCTGGGCGATGTCCATGGTGACGCCGGGGTTGTCCTTCAGGTAGCCACTTAGCCGTGCCAGCAACTGGCCGCTCAATGGCACGGTGCTGGAGTGATTGAGGCGCAGGCTGCCGCGCACACCCTGGCCGACCTCCCGGGCCAGGCGCTCGGCTTTTTCCAGGTCGGCCATCAAGGTGCGCGCCCTTGGCAGGAAAGCCTGGCCGGCTGCGGTCAGGCGTGGTTGGCGGGCGGTGCGTTCAAACAGCAGGGTTTCGAGTTGCGTCTCCAGCTCCTTGATCTGTCGGCTCAGCGCTGACTGGGCGATGTACAGGCGCTCGGCGGCGGCGCTGAAGCTGCCGCTTTCGGCGATTTCGACAAAGTAACGTAACTGGCGGGTGGAGATCATGAGCTGATATGCCGTTTCAAGATAGCTGGTGGCTTAATTACATATTAGTCGGCATGGCTCGCTGCTGGCTAAAGTTTGCGCTCACCCACTGCTGAAAACCGCCATGTTCCCGGAACTGTTTGCCCAGCTACCGTTTACCCCTCTTGACTGGTTGCCGATTCTGTTTGGGGTCGGTGCCGCCTATATCGTCTTCGGCATCGCCGGCTTTGGTACGGCGCTGGTGGCCGGGCCTGTGCTGATCAACTTCTTGCCGTTGTCGCAGATCATCCCTTTGCTGGTGCTGCTGGATTTCGTCGCCGCCTTCGGCAACTGGCTGCCAGCCCGCAAGGCGGTGGCGCGGCCGGAGCTGTTGCGCCTGCTGCCGTGCATGGCAGTGGGGTGTAGCCTGGGGGTGGTGTTTTTGCTCAACCTCAAGGCCGACCTGTTGCTGCTGTTGATGGGCGTATTCATCAGTGCCTACGCCCTCTACAGCCTGGCGGTGAAGGTCCGGCCGACGCAATTGGCCGCGGCCTGGTCGGTGCCGATGGGCACGGTGGGTGGTTTGTTCGGTGCCATGTTCGGCAGTGGCGGTTTCCTCTACGCCATTTACCTCAATGCCCGTCTGCTTTCCAGTGAACAGGCCCGGGCCACCCAGAGCGCGTTGATCAGTTGCAGCACCGTGGTACGCCTGAGCCTGTTCCTGATGGCCGGCGTGTATGCCGATCCGCCACTGTTGTTGCTGGCGGTGTGCTTGTTGCCAATGATGGCGACAGGCGTGTGGTTGGGCCGGCGCCTGACCCTGAACATGTCGCGGGACACCTTCGTGCGCTTGGTGACCTGGCTGGTGCTGGCCAGCGGCATCGCCCTCATCGCACGTTACCTGAGTGAGGTAAACTGGCAGTTTTGAGCATGTTTGGCTGCCGTCATGATTACCCAGAGCATCATTGTCCCGAAGATCTCCACCGTTCCCGTGCATGAGCCGCGTGCGCGGGCGATCCTGCGCTGGCTGGTGCGCGAGAAGATCATCGAGGAGCAATTGAGCACCTGCGGCAGCACCGGCAACCGCATGGCCTATGCCATTGCCGAAGGCGCGCGCAAGGTGGTCGAGCGTCCCGAACTGCTGCCGTTCGGGCAGGCGGTCAATGGCCTGGAGGTGGTGACCAAGCGCTGCATCTACACCCCGGTCGAGGGCTTTCTCGAAGAGGCCGGCTGCGCCGAATGCCGCCAGGAAGTGGGGGTGGCCCTGTTCGAAAGCCTGGAGGAGTGGATGCCCGGGCAGACTGACAACTTCACCTGCCCGTTGTGCGGCCATGAAGACGACATCAATGGCTTTCTGTTCCTGCAGCCCTGCGCCTTTTCCAACCTGGGATTCATCTTCAACAACTGGGGCGCGGCAGGATTTCGCCAGGCATTTCTCGATGACTTCGCCGACTGGCTGGATCAGCCGGTGGCCGTGGTGCAGGTAACGCGCGAAGGCAACTGACCGAAGGCCCATCTTTGCATTGAGCGAAGGGCTCTGGATGAGTATAATGGCGCGCTTCCATTTTTCCCGCCCGGGAGCCCCCGCGATGCTGCGTATCAGCCAAGAAGCCCTGACCTTCGACGACATTCTCCTAGTGCCTGGTTATTCCGAGGTACTGCCCAATGAAGTCAGTCTCAAGACCCGTTTGACCCGTGGCATCGAGCTGAACATTCCGTTGGTTTCCGCCGCCATGGATACCGTGACCGAAGCCCGCCTGGCCATCGCCATGGCCCAGGAAGGCGGCATCGGCATCATCCACAAGAACATGACCATCGAGCAGCAGGCTGCCGAGGTCCGCAAGGTCAAGAAGTTCGAGGCCGGCGTGGTCAAGGACCCGATCACCATCGAGGCCGACGCCACCGTGCGTGACCTGTTCGAGCTGACCCGCCTGAACAATATCTCCGGCGTTCCGGTGCTGCACGACGGCGACCTGGTCGGCATCGTCACCTCCCGCGACGTCCGCTTCGAAAACCGTCTGGACGCCACCGTGCGTGAAGTGATGACGCCAAAAGAGCGTCTGGTCACCGTTCGCGAAGGCGCCGACAAGAACGAAGTCCGCGAGCTGCTGCACAAGCATCGCCTGGAAAAAGTCCTGATCGTCGACGACAAGTTCAACCTCAAGGGAATGATGACCGTCAAGGACATCGAAAAAGCCAAGGCCTACCCGCTGGCCAGCAAGGACGACCAGGGTCGTCTGCGCGTCGGTGCCGCTGTCGGTACCGGCAAAGACACCGGTGACCGTGTTGCCGCCCTGGTCGCTGCCGGCGTTGACGTGGTTGTCGTCGACACCGCCCACGGTCACTCCAAGGGCGTGATCGATCGCGTTCGCTGGGTCAAGGAAAACTTCCCGCAGGTTCAGGTCATCGGTGGCAACATCGCCACTGGCGCTGCCGCCAAGGCCCTGGCTGAAGCTGGCGCCGACGCCGTCAAGGTCGGTATCGGCCCAGGCTCGATCTGCACCACCCGTATCGTCGCCGGTGTCGGTGTGCCGCAGATCAGCGCCATCGCCAACGTCGCCGCTGCCCTCGAAGGCACTGGCATCCCGCTGATCGCCGACGGTGGCATCCGTTTCTCCGGTGACCTGTCCAAGGCCATCGTTGCCGGTGCCTCGGCCGTGATGATGGGTTCGATGTTCGCCGGTACCGAAGAAGCCCCGGGCGAAATCGAACTGTTCCAGGGTCGTTCCTACAAGGCTTACCGCGGCATGGGCTCGCTGGGCGCCATGTCCCAGGCCCAGGGTTCCTCGGACCGCTACTTCCAGGACTCCTCGGCCGGTGCCGAGAAGCTGGTACCGGAAGGTATCGAAGGTCGCGTGCCGTACAAGGGCACCCTGACCGCGATCATCCACCAGCTGATGGGCGGCCTGCGTTCCTCGATGGGCTACACCGGCAGCGCCAACATCGAAGAGATGCGCACCAAGCCCGAGTTCGTGCGCATCACCGGTGCCGGCATGGCCGAGTCCCACGTGCATGACGTACAGATCACCAAGGAAGCGCCAAACTACCGCGTAGGTTGATGCTTCAGGCAACACTTGCTAGCGGGGCTGTTATCGACAGCCCCGCGTCGTTTCCGATTACCACTGACGAGATTGAGTCATGGCCCTCGACATTCACGCTCACCGAATCCTGATTCTCGACTTCGGCTCCCAGTACACCCAGCTGATCGCCCGCCGCGTGCGCGAAATCGGCGTGTACTGCGAGCTGCACCCGTTCGACATGGACGATGAAGCGATCCGCGCCTTCAACCCGCGCGGCATCATCCTCGCCGGCGGCCCCGAGTCGGTCCACGAAGCCAACAGCCCGCGCGCCCCGCAGGCCGTGTTCGACCTGAAGGTCCCGGTGCTGGGCATCTGCTACGGCATGCAGACCATGGCCGAGCAGATGGGCGGCAAGGTCGAAGGTTCCGACCTGCGCGAGTTCGGCTACGCCCGTGTCGACGTGGTCGGCAAGAGCCGCCTGCTCGACGGCATCGAAGATCATGTCGACGATGACGGCGTACTGGGCCTGGACGTGTGGATGAGCCACGGCGACAAGGTCACCCAGATGCCGGACAGCTTCAACGTCCTGGCCAGCACCCCGAGCTGCCCGATCGCCGGCATGTACGACGACGCCCTGGGTTACTACGGCGTGCAGTTCCATCCGGAAGTGACCCACACCAAGCAGGGCGGTCGCATCCTCTCGCGCTTCGTCCAGGACATCTGCGGCTGCGAAGCCCTGTGGACCCCGTCGAACATCGTCGAAGACGCCATCGCCCAGGTGCGTGAGCAAGTCGGTTCGGCCAACGTTCTGCTGGGCCTGTCCGGCGGCGTCGACTCCTCGGTGGTTGCCGCGCTGCTGCACCGCGCCATCGGCGACCAGCTGACCTGCGTGTTCGTCGACAACGGCCTGCTGCGCCTGCACGAAGGCGACCAGGTGATGGCCATGTTCAAGGAGAACATGGGCGTCAAGGTGATCCGCGCCGACGCCGAGAAGCTGTTCCTCGACAACCTGGCCGGTGAGTCCGACCCTGAGAAGAAGCGCAAGATCATCGGTCGCACCTTCATCGACGTATTCGATGCCGAGGCCGGCAAGCTGGACAACATCCAGTTCCTCGCCCAGGGCACCATCTACCCGGACGTGATCGAGTCGGCCGGCGCCAAGAGCGGCAAGGCCCACGTGATCAAGTCGCACCACAACGTCGGCGGCCTGCCGGAGGAAATGAACCTCAAGCTGGTCGAGCCACTGCGTGAGCTGTTCAAGGACGAAGTGCGCAAGATCGGCCTGGAGCTGGGCCTGCCGTACGACATGGTCTACCGTCACCCGTTCCCGGGCCCGGGCCTGGGCGTGCGCATCCTCGGTGAAGTGAAGAAGGAATACGCCGACCTGCTGCGTCGCGCCGACCACATCTTCATCGAAGAACTGCGCAAGGCCGACTGGTACCACAAGACCAGCCAGGCGTTCGTGGTGTTCCAGCCGGTCAAGTCGGTCGGTGTCGTTGGCGATGGCCGTCGCTACGCCTGGGTTGTTGCCCTGCGCGCGGTCGAGACCGTGGACTTCATGACCGCTCGCTGGGCACACCTGCCGTACGAGCTGCTGGAGACCGTCAGCGGCCGGATCATCAACGAGATCGAAGGCATCTCCCGCGTCACCTACGACGTGTCGAGCAAGCCGCCAGCGACCATCGAGTGGGAATGATCCCCAGCTAGGTCCACAACGCCATACCCGAAAGGGTATGGCGTTTTTTTTGGCAGTAACTATCTAACACCCGGTCGTCGTACAGGATTGCACAGTGGCGCTTCCTCACTGCAATGGAAGCAACCGTCATGAATGACAACCCCCCGTATACCGTCCTGCGCGACACCTTGTCCGCCATCGCCTCCCGCGTGGTGCAGGCATTCCCCGACCTGCACGTCGAAGCCCGTGCTACCGCCGTGCACCTGTTGGAGGAGGAAGGCGTTTCGTCGGGCGACCCTGACCGGATCTACTGGCACCGCTTCTCTGGCGCCGCCAGTAACAGCCGCAGCTACAGCGGCTGGGAACATTTCGGCGTTCCGGATCAGTCCATGACCCTGACTGAGCTTGTGATGCGCCGCTTTCGCGCCAGCGATCAGGACAATGCCGACCTGCTGGGCCTGTATGGCGGCTTCTACACCGATGGGCCCGAAGCGCGCCGGTACGATGAGCACAATGAAGTGCGCCTGGAGCCTCGACGGGTCCTGGACAGGCTGTGGGCACTGGATTTTGCAGCGGGCTTTCATCGACGTCAGTCATCGTTCTGGCAGGAGCACGGGGTTGAAGTGCGCATCCTGGCCAAGCTCAGTTATGTGTCCGAGGCGCTGCAGGCGGGTTTGAGCGGGCAGCTGGATGAGCAGCAGTTGCGCCTGGCACTCGATGCGGTTGACTTCGACAGCTCGGTGCAGCCATTGCTGGAGCATTTCAAGCAGGTGTCCCCGCCGCAAGCCGGTATCCGCATCTGCGCGCTGAGCCTGGGCGGGCAGCGCTCGTCTGACGTGCTCTGGTTGAAGGGGCGGGGCGGTCTGCAGCTGCTCTATCTGCCCGGTTGTGTACCGTCATTCCAGGGCTTTGACAGTGAGCGGGCGGTGATCGAGTGGCTGTTCGGCTGGTTGCAGGTGCCATCGAGCAGTGAGCAGTTGCTGGCGCATTTCACCGCAGAGCCGGAGTTCCTGGCGAAAATGCGCAGCGAGCTGCGCAACTGGGCGCAGGGCAGTGTCGACGCCTTTGCGCGACAGGTGCAGAGCCTACTGATCGAGGAAGAGGTGTTCACCTGGCTGTGCGACAGCGCCCGGCAGCGAATGGGGATCGAGTCCGATGCGGCATTGCGTACCAATGCCGAGTTGCGCACGCAGATGTGGATCGGCTACCTGGGGGTGGCAACCCGTCTGCTCGGTGCGCTGGCCCCGTTGTGCTGGCCGCTGGCGGTGCTGCCCGTGGTGACGGGGAGCGCCGGCCTTGCGTTGAGCATCGAGCAGGCAATTGATGGCGACAATGCCCAGGAGCGCCACGCCGGGGTGCTCGGTGCCATCCTTTCCGGTGTCGAGCTGGTGCTCAATTTGCCGTTTCTGTTGCCGCTGGGGCGCAGTGCGGCGCAAAGCCTGGATGCGCTTGAAGGTAATGCAATTGTCAATGTGCTACCGGCTCAGGACGGTGCGCTACGTGGCATCAGTACACTGGCCGATGGCGGGCAGTATGTCGAAATCGGCAGGCTGCCGTATCGAGTGCGTTACGACAGTGCGCTGCAGACCTGGTTGATCGTGCCCCAGGACAACCCTTTCGCATTTTCCGGCGTGGTGCCCATCGCGCTTGATGACGATGGGCAGTGGGTCGTGCTGGAGTCGCTCTGCCTCAGGGGCGGCGGTCAGTGTCTGGGCGGCGTTTCGCCTGCCGGGCCGGCCGAGGTGCTGGATTACTCGGCGTTCGAGGTGCCGATGGGCAGCTATGAAGTCCCGCCCGCCAGCCGTCCCGCCATACGCGAGTTGCTCAAGGCCAGTAACAAGCGCCTGCTCAGCGGTGATTACTACATGCCCGGAACGCCACTGGAGCAGGTGAAGGACAGCCTTGACCTTATCCGTTTACGCTTGCGCTACGATGCGCGCGCGTTTTTCGCCGCTCCGCCAACGTTGCCATTGCGCACCGTGGAGGTTCCGACAGCCGGTGTTTCTTCGCAGCGAGCGTTCATACAGCTGTTCGATGAGCATCCCGGGGTGGTGATCGGTGAGTCGCATTCGTCCATCGCCAGCAAGCAGTGGCTGATGAACAACTTCAAGCCACTGTATGACAAGGGGGTGCGGACCCTCTACCTCGAACACCTGATGACCGACCTGCATCAGGCCGACCTGGATCTGTTCTCGCGCACCGGGCGGATGAGCCGCCCGCTGCAGCGTTATCTGGAAGCACTCGACGCCGGGCACGGGACCGACATTACCGGTCGCTACAGTTTTCTGGAGCTGGTCAGAAAGGCCCGGGCCAGCCGCATTACCGTACAGGGCATCGACTGTGTGGCCAGCTACCGGCTGGACGGACTGGAGCAGCCGGGTCATCTGCTGCGCCAGAAGGTGATGAGTTTCTACGCCAATCGGATCATTGCGGCCAGACAGTCGGCTCAGCCTGCGGACAAATGGGTAGCCCTGGTGGGCAACTCCCATAGCAATCTGTTCAAGGGCGTGCCGGGCATCGCCGAGTTGCAAGGCGTGCCCGGGCTGCGCGTGGTCGATGCAGGGCCGGGACAAGCGACCAATATCACCGTCGATCCGGGGGAGTATTTCCTGCCCTCGGCGGGCAAGCCCGATGGCGTGGTGCGGGCCGATTTGCGTCTGGCGTTGCAGACCCGGCAAACGGCAGCGGAGTTCCTCGACCCGGCCACCGCGCCGCCTGGTGTGGTTCGCCCCAGGGGCTAGGGCAGGCCCTGCGGCAACTTTTCACCTGCAGGTGATCGTATTCGCCCTTAATTGCCGGCACCTGGTCAGGCTTGTCCTGGACAGCCTCTGCGGTAGGAGCGGGCTGGCCCCGCGATGCGAGCAGCTGATAGCTCACAATCGCGGGGCCAGCCCGCTCCTACCCATTACCAGCCCAGCTGCTTGTTGAACGACAACGCATCGTAGTAATCATGCTGCGAGGCGATCTTGCCGTCCTTCAGCTTGATGAAGCTGACCCCCTTGAATGACAGCGGCTTGTTGGTCGCGGGTGTCTCCGGTGCCCAGGCGCCGGTGTTGTGCCCGTCGAACTGCCACTCGAAGGCGATGTTGTCGCCGTCGATGATCGGTTGGCCAACCATTTGCCATTTCAGGTCAGGCACGGCATCGATAAAGAGCTTGATGACCTCGACCCTGGCTGCCTCCCTGCCGACTTTGGGCACGCCTACGGAGGCGTCCAGAAACTCCCCGTTCTCGGCAAAATGCTGTGCCGCAGCATCGGGGTCGTGTTTGTTCCAGGCGCTCATGTAGGCGTTGATGACCTCAAGGGTCTTGTCTTTGTCCGCTGCCACCGAGAACTGGGCAAACAACAGAAAGGCCAGGATGCTGACAAGGCGAAGCGATATACGGTGCATGGTATTTCCTCTTCGATTGTTGCTGTTGTTGGAGAGACTCAAAGCGGTTTTGCCCAGGTGCACTGGCCTATCTCGGCGTCGGCAGTTCAACCAGCGACCAGTCGATCGACAGCGGTTCGAGCTTGTGTACCTTGGCAGCGGCCGGGCGGCTGGCCATGTTGCCGACGAACCAGTTGGCGGAATTGGCAGCGACGATGCGGCCTTCGCCGTTGATGATGAACGCTTCGTTCTTCATGCGTAGCAGGCAGCGGGTGAGCACTGGATCGAACTCATGCAGGGCAATATCCGCCGCCGCGACGCCGACAAAATGCCCGCCGACGAGGATCGGCACGGAGAAGGCCAGTATGTAGAGCTCGGTGCCGTAGAGGTCGACGAACGGCCCTTCGACCGATGGCTGGAGCGTCAGCTTGGGACGGGTGAACCAGGGCATGCCCTGGTAGTTGTAGAAGCTTTCGCTCTGGCGGTTGAAGTTCAGCGTCATCGGCGCGATCTTTCCGCTGGCCGGGCGGTAGAACCATTGAAGGAACAGCTCTTGATCGGCGAGCTCGCCCGGTTCCAGCACCACGCCGGTGCCGTTGATGTAAGTGTCGTTGGTTGACAGCCGCTCTTCGATAGTTGCCTGCAGGAACGCCAGGTCCCTGGAGGTCGGCTTCCTGCGTTCGACGGCAAGCGCGTCCCAGACCGTCACCACGTGTTCGGCCAAGGTGTCGAGTTGCTCGAACACCGTGCTGAATACCTCTTCGAGCCGCTGGGTACACTGACGGCGCTCTTCGTTCAGTTCTGTGGTGATCATGACAATCTGCTCTCTTGCAGCCCAAGCAACTGGAAGCGCAAATCCATCAGGCGCTTGATGCCTTCTTTGACATGGGCTTCTGTCAGTGCGCTGGCCAGGTTGGATTCGCCAGCCATCACTGCCTGGAGTATGGCCCGGTGCTCGGCAATGGCCGTGTTTTTCTGCGCGTCGTTGGTGGAGATCCAATGCAGCTCGCCTATTTCAGACTGCAGCCGCACTTCGGCGTGGGTCAAACGCACCGACTGGGCGGCGACGGCGATCTCGATGTGGAATCGCGCATCGGCCCGTCGCAGTTCGCTGCGTGTCGTGGCCTCCTGGAGTGCCGTGACGAAGTGCTCCAGGCGTTGGTGATGGACGCTGGACGAGCGACTGGCCGCCAGGCCTGCGGCGGTAGCTGAAATCGCGACATGCTCGTCGCACAGCTCGCGCAGCTCCAGCGAACTCATGTTGCTTAGCCTGAGCTTGAGAAAATCATCGGATACTTCCACGGGGGCGCAGACGAAACTGCCGCCATTTCTTCCGCGCTTGGTGGCGACAACGCCGCGCTGGCGCAGAATCGCCAGGGCATCGCGCAGGGTTACGGTGGCCACGCCGAAACGGCTCGCCAGCTCGCTTTCACTGGGCAATTGTTCGCCCTCACTGATCAGGCCGAGACCGATGACCTCCAGCAGCCGGCGTGCCACTTCCTCGGGCTTGCCCTCCTGGCTGACCTGTAGCAGGGAAAGGCGGTTCACTTTATTCGGTTGAGTCATCCTGTCCGTCGCAAAAGATATGGAACCAAGGTTCTTTTAGTCATATCCCGCCTGGTGTGCAACAAAAATGCCGATCACAGCCAAGATGCAGTCGAAAAAATGTCGTTTTTAGATAAAAACGACCCCGGGTTTGGCAGTTTGTCGAGCATAAGATACGGTTTCATATGTTTAATAAAAGCCTGGCTTCGGGGGCACCGGGAGCGCTGACAGGCACTGGCATCGACACAGAGGAATGGCACCGTCATGACGAATCCAACGCTTGGCACCTGGGAAGCTCGCGCACAGGCACTGAAGATAGAAGGGCGTGCGTTTATCGGTGGGGACTATACCCACGCCATCGAGGGAGAAACCTTCGATTGTATGAGTCCGGTCGATGGCCGACTGCTGGCCAAGGTCGCCAGCTGCTCGGCTGCAGACGCCAATCGCGCCGTTGCGGTGGCGCGTGCCACATTCGATTCCGGTGTCTGGTCGCGCATGGCGCCGGCGGACAGAAAGCAGGTCATGGTGCGTTTCGGCGACTTGCTGCAAGCCAATGCCGACGAGCTGGCGCTGCTGGAAACCCTGGACATGGGCAAGCCGATCAGCGACTCGCTGGCCGTTGACGTTCCCGGCGCGGCCCAGGCGCTGAGCTGGAGCGGTGAAGCCATCGACAAGATCTACGATGAGGTGGCGGCTACTGCCCACGATCAGCTGGGGCTGGTGACCCGCGAGCCGGTCGGCGTCGTCGCCGCTATCGTGCCGTGGAACTTCCCGTTGATGATGGCGTGCTGGAAGCTCGGCCCGGCCCTGGCTACCGGTAACTCGGTGATCCTCAAGCCGTCGGAAAAATCGCCGCTGACCGCAATCCGTATCGCCCAGCTGGCGATCGAAGCCGGTATCCCGGCCGGTGTGCTCAACGTGCTGCCAGGCTATGGCCATACCGTCGGCAAGGCCCTGGCCCTGCACATGGACGTCGATACCCTGGTGTTCACCGGCTCGACCAGGATCGCCAAGCAACTGCTGGTCTACGCTGGCGAATCGAACATGAAACGCGTCTGGCTGGAAGCCGGCGGCAAGAGCCCGAACATCGTCTTCGCCGATGCGCCGGACCTGAACGCCGCCGCCGAAGCCGCCGCCGGCGCCATTGCCTTCAACCAGGGCGAAGTCTGCACCGCCGGTTCGCGCCTGCTGGTCGAGCGCTCGATCAAGGACAGGTTCCTGCCGCTGGTGGTCGAGGCCCTCAAGGGTTGGAAGCCCGGCAACCCGCTGGACCCGGACACCAATGTCGGTGCGCTGGTCGACACCCAGCAGATGAACACCGTGCTGTCTTACATCGAGTCCGGCCGCAATGACGGCGCCACGCTGCTGGTGGGCGGCAAGCGGGTCCTGGAAGAAACCGGCGGCACCTATGTCGAGCCGACTATCTTCGACGGCGTCAGCAACGCCATGAAGATTGCCCAGGAAGAGATTTTCGGCCCGGTGCTGTCGGTAATCACCTTCGACACCGCCGAGGAAGCCATCAGCATCGCCAACGACACACCCTATGGCCTGGCCGCTGCCGTGTGGACCGCCGATATCTCCAAGGCGCACCTGACCGCCAGGGCGCTGCGTGCCGGTAGCGTATGGATCAACCAGTACGACGGCGGTGACATGACCGCACCCTTTGGCGGCTTCAAGCAATCGGGCAACGGTCGCGACAAGTCGCTGCATGCGTTCGACAAGTACACCGAACTGAAAGCCACCTGGATCAAGTTGTAAGTCAGCAAAGCAAAAACAATAACTGCCGACAGGACATTGTCCTCAGGATAACAACATGAACAGCTCCGAATTCACCGCGGTGGACAGCGATGCCGCCCAGCTCAAGGCGCTTGGCTATACGTCGAACTTCGAAAGAAGCATGAGCCTGTGGGAAAACTTTGCGTTGGGCTTCACCTACCTTTCGCCGGTCGTGGGCGTTTATACGCTTTTCGGTCTGTGCCTGGCGGCGGGCGGGCCGCCGATGTTCTGGTCATACTTGCTGGTCGGCTTCGGGCAGATGCTGGTCTGCCTGATTTTCTGCGAGGTGGTTTCGCAATTTCCGATCTCCGGAGGCGTCTACCCCTGGGCACGTCGCCTGGTGGGCAAGCGCTGGGCCTGGATGGTGGGCTGGATCTACTCCGTTTCGCTGTGCGTGACCATTGCTGCCGTCGCACTGGGGGCCGGCCCCTACATCGCGGCCATGCTGGGTTTCGAACCGAGCCCGGTGACCAACACCTTCGTCGCACTGGCGTTGACCGTGATGGCGACTGCACTGAACCTGAGCGGGACCAAGCTGCTGGCTAAGGTCGCGATGTTCGGATTCATCTGCGAGTTGCTGGGCGCGATCGTGATCGGTGGTTACCTGCTGATCTTCGAGCGTCATCAGCCGTTCTCGGTGCTATTCAATACCTTCGACATCCGAATCGATGGCAGTTACTGGCCGGCGTTCCTGACCGCGTCGCTGGCCGGCATGTTCCTCTACTATGGCTTCGAGGCCTGCGGTGACGTGGCTGAAGAGACGCCAAACCCGAGCAAGCGCATTCCCAAGGCCATGCGCATGACCATCTACATCGGTGGTGGTGCCGCGATCTTTGCTGCGTTGGCTCTGATCCTGGCGGTTCCGGACATTGCCAAGGTGCTGTCGGGTGAAGACAAGGACCCTATGTCGACCATCATGGGTAATGCCTTCGGGCCAACCGGATGGAAAATCGTCACGGCGGTCATCACGGTCTCCTTCGTGTCCTGCGTCCTCAGCCTGCAGGCTGCGGCCAGCCGCCTGCTGTACTCCTTTGCCCGGGATGAAATGGTCATGGGCAGCGGCCTGCTCAAGCGTCTTTCGCCCACTACCCGAGTTCCCTCTGCAGCGTTGATCACCTGCGGCGTGATCCCGGCGGCCATCGTCTGTGCGGGGTTCTACCTGGAAAATGCGATCGCAATCATCGTCAGCTTTGCGGCCATCGGCATTTACCTGTCGTTCCAGATGATCGTGGGTGGCGCGCTGTTCGCCCGGCTTCGCGGCTGGAAGCCGGCAGGTCAGTTCACCCTGGGCGGCTGGGGCTGGATCGTGAACGTTCTGGCGCTGGTCTACGGCTTGCTGGCGGTCGCCAACATGTCATGGCCGCGTACGCCGGATGCCCCTTGGTACAGCAACTACGGGATCTTGCTCACCGCCGCAGTGGTCATTGGCATCGGCCTGGTCTACATGGCCATGTTCAAGCCCTATGACAAAGGCACGGCGCCGTTTGCCGATGCCTGGAAGCTGCACAAGATCTAGTGCGTGATGCCTTCCCGGTGAAAAAGAGCAGGCAGTGATGCCTGCTCTTTTTCGTCTGCATTCGGCCAGGCCGGGTCCTGCGGCAACTCTTCACTTAATCTTTCTCAAGTGCAGGTGTATCGTATTCGCCCTTCATCGCCGGCACCTGGCCAGGTGCCGGCATGTTGTTCCTGGCAATACGAGGTACCCGCTGCATGTCCTTTACCCGGCGACAAATACTCGGAGGCCTGACCGGCCTGGTGGCAATCGGCCTGGGCGCCGGAGGCGCTGCCCGCTACTGGCTGGGGCGCCCCGACCCGAACGCCGGGCAAGACTATGTGCTGATTGCCGCACCGCTGGATGTCGAGCTGGTAGCCGGGCACAAGACCGAAGCCTGGGCCTTCGGCCCGTCTGCACCGGGTACCGAACTGCGGGTGCGCCAGGGGGAATGGTTGCGGGTGCGCTTCATCAACCAGCTGCCGGTCGAGACCACCATCCACTGGCACGGCATCCGCCTGCCGCTGGAAATGGACGGCGTGCCCTACGTGTCGCAACTGCCGGTCAAGCCGGGCGAATTCTTCGACTACAAATTCCGCGTGCCGGATGCCGGCAGCTATTGGTACCACCCCCATGTTGCCAGCTCCGAGGAGCTGGGGCGCGGCCTGGTCGGCCCGCTGATCGTCGAGGAGCGCGAGCCCACCGGCTTCAGGCATGAGCGCACCCTGAGCCTGAAAAACTGGCATGTCGACGAGCAGGGCGCCTGGATGCCGTTCAGCATCCCCCGCGAGGCGGCCCGCAACGGTACCGCCGGACGCCTGATCACCATCAACGGCCAGGCCGACTCGGTCACCGAGTTGCCGGCAGGGCAGGTGGTGCGGGTGCGCCTGTTGAACCTGGACAACACCTGGACCTACCGGTTGAACCTCAAGGGCAACTGCGAAGCAATGATCTATGCCCTCGACGGCAACCCGGTCACTCCGCGCCCGCTGGATGATGACTACTGGCTCGGCCCGGGCATGCGTATCTGCCTGGCGATCCGTATTCCCGAGGCGGGCGAAGAGCTCTCGCTGCGCGATGGTTTCGTGCGTCTGGGTACCCTGCGTTCGGTGGCCAGCAACGAGTCGCCCGGCGACTGGCCCGAGGCGCTGCCGCCCAACCCGATCGCCGAGCCGGACCTGGCCAGCGCCGAGAAGCTCAACTTCAATTTCGAATGGGTCGGCAAGGTCTCGGTGAACACCGAGAACGGCAAGCCGCCGAGCCTGTGGCAGATCAACGGTCAGGCTTGGGACATCACCGACAAGACCTGTGCCGAGCGGCCTATCGCCACGCTCAAGAAGGGCAAGAGCTACATCCTCGAGCTGAAGAACATGACCCAGTACCAGCACCCGATTCACCTGCACGGCATGAGTTTCAAGGTGATCGCCTCCAATCGGCGCAAGATCGTCGAACCCTGGTTCACCGACACCTACCTGCTGGGCAAGAACGAGCGTGCCCAGGTGGCGCTGGTGGCGGATAACCCGGGGACCTGGATGTTCCACTGCCACGTGATCGATCATATGGAAACCGGCCTGATGGCCGCGATCGAGGTGGCCTGATGCGCGCGCAGATCATCGATCGCAGCCGCGACCAGGAATTCATGCGCCAGGCCCTGGAACTGGCCGCCCAGGGCGCGGCCATGGGCGAGGTGCCGGTGGGCGCGGTGCTGGTGCAGCATGGCCAGGTCATTGGCCGGGGCTTCAATTGCCCGATCAGTGGCAGTGATCCCAGCGCCCATGCCGAAATGGTCGCGATTCGCGCCGCCGCCCAGGCCGCGAGCAATTACCGCCTGCCGGGCAGCACCCTCTACGTGACCCTGGAGCCGTGCAGCATGTGCGCAGGGCTGATCGTCCATTCGCGCATCGCCCGGGTGGTGTACGGCGCCCTGGAGCCCAAGGCGGGCATCGTGCAGAGCCAGGGGCAGTTCTTTACCCAGGGTTTTCTCAACCATCGGGTGATATTCGAAGGCGGCGTGCTGGCCGAGGAGTGCGGGACGATTCTGTCCGAGTTCTTCAAGGCGCGGCGGGCGAAGGCCTGACGTAGCTGATACCCCGTGCAGTCGATCGCAGGCTTCGCCAGCTCCCACGGGGCGGGTGGTATCAGCTTCGGTGGGAGCTGCCGCCAGGCTGCGATCGGCCGCAAAACCTGATGTGTCGGAGGTATCTGGTCTACCGAGGTGGCTGGGTTGCGACTGCTGCGCAGTCGATCGCAGGCTTCGCCAGCTCCCTCGGGGACGGGCGGTATCAGCTTCGGTGGGAGCTGCCGCCAGGCTGCGATCGGCCGTGAAACCTGATGTGTCGGAGGTATCTGGTCTACCGCGGTGATTGGGTTGCGACTGCTGTGCAGTCGATCGCAGGCTTCGCCAGCTCCCACAAGGGCGGGTGGTATCAGCTTCGGTGGGAGCTGCCGCCAGGCTGCGATCGGCCGTGAAACGGCCGTAAAACCTGATGTGTGTCGGAGGTATCTGGTCTACCGCGGTGGCTGGGTTGCGACTGCTGCGCAGTCGATCGCAGGCTTCGCCAGCTCCCACGGGGATGGGTGGTATCAGCTTCGGTGGGAGCTGCCGCCAGGCTGCGATCGGCCGTGAAACGGCCGTAAAACCTGATGTGTGTCGGAGGTATCTGGTCTACCGCGGTGGCTGGGTTGCGACTGCTGCGCAGTCGATCGCAGGCTTCGCCAGCTTCCACGGGGACGGGTGGTATCAGCTTCGGTGGGAGCTGCCGCCAGGCTGCGATCGGCCGTGAAACGGCCGTAAAACCTGATGTGTCGGAGGTATCTGGTCTACCGCGGTGGCTGGGTTGCGACTGCTGCGCAGTCGATCGCAGGCTTCGCCAGCTCCCACGGGGGCAGGGCGGGGCCTTTAGAGCTGCGGCGCTTCCGGTGGCTTGGTCTTGTTGACGCCCGGGACATGCAGGTTGCCGTCGGCGACCTGGCTGCCTTCCAGCTGTGGCTGGGTCACCCAGGTGAGGATGTCGTAGTAGCGCCGGATGTTGGCCACGAAATGCACCGGCTCACCACCGCGGGCATAGCCGTAGCGGGTCTTGCTGTACCACTGCTTCTGGGACAGGCGCGGCAGCATCTTCTTGACGTCCAGCCACTTGTTCGGGTTCAGGCCTTCTCGCTTGGCCAGCTTGCGCGCATCGTCCAGGTGGCCGCTGCCGACGTTGTAGGCGGCCAGGGCGAACCAGGTGCGGTCCGGCTCCTTGATCGAGTCGTCCAGTTCGTCCTTCACGTGCATGAAGTATTTGGCGCCGCCACGAATGCTCTGCACCGGGTCCAGGCGGTTGGAGACGCCCATGGCCTGGGCAGTGCGCTGGGTCAGCATCATCAGGCCGCGCACGCCGGTCTTGGAGGTGACTTCGGCCTGCCACATGGACTCCTGGTAGCCGATGGCCGCCAGCAGGCGCCAGTCGACCTGTTCCTTCTTGGCCGAGTCCTTGAAGTGCTTCTCGTAGCGCGGCAAACGCTGCTGCAGGTGCTGGGCGAAGGTATAGGCACCTACATAGCCCAGTACATCGACGTGGCCGTAATAGCGATCTTTCAGACGCTGCAAGGTGCCATTCTTCTGCACCTTGTCGAGAAATTCGTTGATCTCGTTGAGCAGGCTGTTGTCGTCGCCGGCGGCCACCGCCCAGCGCTGGTCACGGGCGTCGCCCAGGTCGAAGGCGACCCGCACGTTGGGGAAGTAGACCTGGTTCATCGCCAGTTCGTTGGAGTCGACCAGGGTCAGGTCGATCTGCCCTTCATCGACCATGCGCAGTAGGTCAACGACTTCCACTGCGTCGGATTCTTCGTATTCAAGGGTTGGATACTTCTTTTTAAGCTCGGCCATTTGCTCGGCATGGCTGCTGCCCTTGAGCACCATGATCTTCTTGCCGACCAGGTCCTTGGCATCGGTGGGGCGCGAGCGGCCGTTGCGGTAGATGATCTGCGGGGTCACTTCCAGGTAGGGGTGGGAAAAGCGTACCTGGGACTTTCGCTGCTCGCTGCTGACCAGGCCGGCGGCAGCCAGTACCGGGCCTGAAGGCTTGCCGAGCTGGTCGAACAGCTCGTCGAGGTTGTCTGCCGTCTCGATCTTCAGCTCCACCCCCAGGTCATCGGCAAAACGCTTGACCAGCTCGTACTCGAAGCCGGTTTCACCGTTGCGGTCCTGGAAATAGGTGGCGGGGCTGTTGCGGGTGACCACGCGCAGCACACCGTCCTCCTTGACGCGCTCCAGAGTGCCGGGTTTTTCAACGCAGGCAGCGAGCATCAGGAAGAGTCCGGTTGCGATGAGCCATCTGGCGCAGCGCTGGCGCAAAGCTGTTTGGGCGAACATAGGTTGCAGTATACGCAAAGCACCGGTCCCGCCATATCTCGACAACCGATAGCTGGTCTGCTAGCGAGCTTTGTGGCAGGGGCGGCTGGTCGAGTGGAATCGATGGTTTTTTTGACCCTCGGGTCCGGTTCGCTGCGCCGACATGCGGATGCGTCAGAATGCAGTGTTGCGGGTGCCGGAAGCGGCGGAATTAGGCTAGAATGCACGGCCTCTAAGCACACCCCCTTCCTGAGGCTGTCCCGACGATGTTGATCCTGCGCGGCGCTCCTGCCCTTTCTGCCTTTCGCCACGGTAAATTACTCGAGCAATTGAGCCAGAAAGTCCCCGCTGTTAGTGGTTTGTATGCTGAATTCGCTCATTTCGCCGAGGTTGACGGCGAACTGACCGCCGACCAACAGCAAGTGCTTGCGCGCCTGCTCAAGTACGGCCCCAGCGTTCCGGTACAGGAGCCCAGCGGTCGGCTGTTCCTGGTCCTGCCACGCTTCGGCACCATCTCGCCCTGGTCGAGCAAAGCCAGCGACATCGCCCACAACTGCGGCCTGGAGAACATCCAGCGCCTGGAGCGCGGCATCGCCTACTACGTCGCAGGCGAGCTGAGCGAGGCCGACGCCGGCCTGGTCGCGCAGATCCTGCACGACCGCATGACCCAGATCGTCCTGGGCCGCCTGGAAGACGCCGCCGGTCTGTTCAGCCACGCCCAGCCCAAGCCGATGACCTCCGTGGACATCCTCGGCGGTGGCCGCGCCGCGCTGGAGAAGGCCAACGTCGACCTGGGCCTGGCCCTGGCCGAAGACGAGATCGACTACCTGGTCGCCGCCTTCCAGAACCTTGCGCGCAACCCGAACGACATCGAGTTGATGATGTTCGCCCAGGCCAACTCCGAGCACTGCCGCCACAAGATCTTCAACGCCAGTTGGGACATCGACGGCCAGGCTCAGGAGAAGAGCCTGTTCGGCATGATCAAGAACACCTACCAGATGCACAGCGAAGGCGTGCTGTCGGCCTACAAGGACAACGCCTCGGTGATCGTCGGCAACGTTGCCGGCCGCTTCTTCCCGAACCCTGAGACCCGCCAGTACGGCGCGGTGCAGGAGCCGGTGCACATCCTGATGAAGGTCGAGACCCACAACCATCCGACCGCCATCTCGCCGTTCTCCGGCGCCTCCACCGGTTCCGGTGGCGAAATCCGTGACGAAGGCGCCACCGGTCGCGGTGCCAAGCCCAAGGCCGGCCTCACCGGCTTCACCGTATCCAACCTGCGCATCCCGGGCTTCGAACAGCCTTGGGAGAAGGCCTACGGCAAGCCGGAGCGCATCGTCAACGCCCTCGACATCATGGTCGACGGCCCACTGGGCGGCGCGGCGTTCAACAACGAATTCGGCCGTCCGGCCCTGACCGGCTACTTCCGTACCTTCGAGCAGTCGATCAACACCCCGCACGGCGAAGAAGTGCGCGGCTACCACAAGCCGATCATGCTCGCCGGCGGCCTGGGCAACATCCGTGAAGACCACGTGCAGAAGGGCGAGATCACCGTCGGCGCCAAGCTGATCGTGCTCGGCGGCCCGGCCATGCTGATCGGCCTGGGTGGCGGCGCGGCGTCGTCGGTCGCCACCGGCGCCAGCTCCGCCGACCTCGACTTCGCCTCGGTACAGCGCGAAAATCCGGAAATGGAGCGCCGTTGCCAGGAGGTCATCGACCGCTGCTGGCAGCTGGGTGACAACAACCCGATCGCCTTCATCCACGACGTCGGCGCCGGCGGCATTTCCAACGCCTTCCCGGAACTGGTCAACGACGGTGGCCGCGGTGGCCGCTTCGAGCTGCGCAACGTGCCCAACGATGAGCCGGGCATGGCGCCGCACGAGATCTGGTCCAACGAATCCCAGGAGCGCTATGTGCTGGCGGTCAGCGCCGTCGACTTCGAGCGCTTCAAGGCCATCTGCGAACGCGAGCGCTGCCCGTTCGCCGTGGTCGGCGAGGCCACCGAAGAAGCTCACCTGACCGTGACCGACAGCCACTTCAACAACACCCCGGTGGACATGCCGCTGGACGTGCTGCTGGGCAAGCCGCCGCGCATGCACCGTTCGGTTACCCGTGAAGCGGAACTGGGCGATGACTTCGACCCGGCCAGCCTGGAGCTGGGCGACTCGGTCGAGCGCGTACTGCGTCACCCGGCCGTGGCCAGCAAGAGCTTCCTGATCACCATTGGCGACCGCACCATCACCGGCCTGGTCGCCCGCGACCAGATGGTCGGCCCGTGGCAGGTACCGGTGGCCGACTGCGCCGTCACCGCCACCAGCTTCGACGTATACACCGGTGAAGCCATGGCCATGGGCGAGCGTACTCCGCTGGCCCTGCTCGACGCCCCGGCCTCCGGCCGCATGGCGATCGGCGAGACCCTGACCAACCTGGCTGCCGCCCGCATCGAGAAGCTGTCCGACATCAAGCTGTCGGCCAACTGGATGTCCGCCGCCGGTCACCCGGGTGAAGACGCCCGCCTGTACGACACCGTCAAGGCCGTCGGCATGGACCTGTGCCCGGCACTGGGCCTGACCATTCCGGTGGGCAAGGACTCCATGTCGATGAAGACCAAGTGGAGCGAGGAGGGTGCCGAGAAGAGCGTCACCGCGCCGATGTCGCTGATCGTCAGCGGCTTCGCTCCAGTGGTCGACGTACGCAAGACCCTGACCCCGCAACTGCGCATGGACAAGGGCGAGACCGACCTGATCCTGATCGACCTGGGCCGCGGCCAGAACCGCATGGGCGCCTCGATCCTCGCCCAGACCCACGGCAAGCTGGCCGCCCAGGCACCGGACGTCGACGACGCCGAAGACCTCAAGGCCTTCTTCGCAGTGATCCAGGGCCTGAACGCCGATGGCCACCTTTTGGCCTACCACGACCGTTCCGACGGCGGCCTGATGACCACCGTGCTGGAAATGGCCTTTGCCGGCCACTGCGGCCTGGAGCTGGAACTGGACACCCTGACCAGCAAGCGCGAGAAGATCGCCGCCATCCTCTTCAACGAAGAGCTGGGCGCGGTGATCCAGGTGCGCCAGGACGCTACCGGTGAAGTACTGGCACAGTTCAGCGCCGCTGGCCTGGGCGAAGACTGTGTCGCGGTGATCGGCCAGCCGATCAACAACGGCGAAGTGCTGGTCAAGTTCGAAGGCGAAGAGCTGTTCAAGGGCGAGCGTCGCCTGCTGCAGCGCCAGTGGGCCGAGACCAGCTACCAGATCCAGCGCCTGCGCGACAACGCCGACTGCGCCGACCAGGAATTCGACAACCTGCTGGAAGAAGACAACCCGGGCCTGAGCGTCAAGCTGGGCTTCGACGTCAACCAGGACATCGCCGCGCCGTACATCAAGAAGGGTGTGCGTCCGCAAGTGGCGATCCTGCGCGAGCAGGGCGTCAACGGCCAGGTGGAGATGGCCGCGGCCTTCGACCGTGCCGGCTTCAACGCCATCGACGTGCACATGAGCGATATCCTCGCCGGCCGCGTCGACCTGGAAACCTTCAAAGGCCTGGTGGCCTGCGGTGGCTTCTCCTACGGTGACGTACTGGGCGCCGGTGAAGGCTGGGCCAAGTCGGCGCTGTTCAACAGCCGTGCCCGCGATGCCTTCCAGGGCTTCTTCGAGCGTACCGACAGCTTCACCCTGGGTGTGTGCAACGGTTGCCAGATGATGTCCAACCTGCACGAGCTTATCCCGGGCACCGAGTTCTGGCCGCACTTCGTGCGCAACCGTTCCGAGCAGTTCGAAGCCCGTGTGGCCATGGTCGAAGTACAGAAGTCGAACTCGATCTTCCTGCAGGGCATGGCCGGTTCGCACATGCCGATCGCCATCGCCCACGGTGAAGGCCATGCCGAATTCGCCAGCGAAGAAGCACTGCTCGAAGCCGACCTGTCCGGTTGCGTGGCCCTGCGCTTCGTCGACAATCATGGCAAGGTCACCGAGACCTACCCGGCCAACCCGAACGGTTCGCCGCGCGGGATCACCGGCCTCACCAGCCGCGACGGTCGCGTCACCATCATGATGCCGCACCCTGAGCGGGTCTTCCGTGCCGTGCAGAACTCCTGGCGTCCGGATGACTGGAACGAAGACGGTGCGTGGATGCGCATGTTCCGCAACGCGCGGGTCTGGGTGAACTAAGGGTGTACAAGCTCGCCTTCTTCGTGCCGCCCAGCCATGTCGAAGTGGTCAAGGCCGCTGTGTTCGCCGCAGGCGGCGGACGCATCGGCGACTATGACTGCTGCGCCTGGCAGGTGCTGGGCCAGGGCCAGTTCCGCCCGCTGGACGGCAGCCAGCCGTTCATCGGGCAGGCCGGCGTGGTCGAGCAGGTCGAAGAGTGGCGGGTCGAGCTGGTGGTGGCCGACGCGCTGATCCAGGCGGTGGTCGCTGCGCTCAAGCACAGTCATCCTTACCAAACCCCGGCGTATGAGGTCTGGCAACTCGCCGACTTCTGACGTGTACAAAAAAGCCGCGACCGATCTGCATCGGTCGCGGCTTTTTTGTGGCCGTCTGGAACCTCAGGGACGGATTTCGATCATCGTGCCGTCCGGCACCATGTTCCAGACTTCGCGCATGTCGCGGTTGGTCATGGCGATGCAGCCTTCGGTCCAGTCCAGGGTGTGGAAGAACTCTTCGGGGTACTCTTCATCCAGCGGGGTGCCGTGGATCATGATCATGCCGCCGGGTTCCACGCCTTCGCGCCGTGCCCGTGCCGAGTCGCTGATGTTCGGGTAGGACACGTGCATGGCCAGGTTGTAGCGGTCGCTGACCTTGCGCCAGTCGATCCAGTAGAAGCCTTCGGGGGTGCGTTTGTCGCCTTCGCGCTGCTTGGCACCCCTGGGTTGCTTGCCCAGGGAGATGCGGTAGGTCTTGAGCGGGGCGCCGCCGCTGATCAGCTGCAGGCGTCGCTGGGACTTGACCACCAGGATCTTGTCGATCGGAATGATGGGCTCGGGTTTGAGCTGCAGAGGCGAGGGCGCCGCCTTTTCGATCGGCTTGGTGATTATGGTTTCGGTAAAGGCTGCCTGGGACACCGAAGCCACACTGAGGCAGAAAAGGGCAAACAACCAGCGCATGAAACGATATCCCTGAAAGCTTAGGTGTTGGGTGACGAGACGAGCAAGGGTGGCAGGCATTCGTTGCCAATCGGGTACTGCTGCTCGATGCGGTCACGATAATAGCATTCTAGGGTACGACTGATGGTCCTGAAAGCCAGCTCGTCCCACGGGATTTCACTTTCATCGAAAAGTCGCACTTCCAGGCTCTCGACGCCGACGGCGAAGTCCAGGTCGGCCAGTTCGGCGCGAAAGAACACATGCACCTGGTTGATGTGCGGCAGGTCGAACAACTGGTACAGGCTCATCTGCCCGACCCGGGCGCAGGCTTCCTCGACGGTTTCGCGACGAGCGGCCTGTTCCAGGGTCTCGCCGTTCTCCATGAACCCGGCCGGCAGGGTCCAGTACCCCCGGCGCGGCTCGATGGCGCGGCGGCACAGCAATACCTGGCTGCCCCAGGTCGGTAGCACGCCGGCAACGATATTGGGGTTCTGGTAATGGATGGTATGGCAGTGGTCGCAGGCATAACGCAGGCGGGTATCGCCCTCGGGAATGCGTTGAACCACCGGTTTGCCGCACGCACTGCAGAATTTCATGCTTTTATTCCTGTAGGTTGTGCCTATCTTGGCGCCAGTGTCGCCACCGCTGCAAGCAGGTTGCCGCAGGGGTTGGGCGGCCGGCGGCTTTGGTGCATCATGCACGACAGGCTTTGGAATCGAGAGAGAGCAATGCTGGACGAGCTACTTCGCCGCGTGAGCAGTCATACGCCGAGCACCCTGGAGACCGATCGTCGTTTTCCCGAGGCTGCGGTGTTATTGCCCATTACCCGCAGCGAGTCGCCCGAGCTGGTGTTGACCCTGCGCGCCAAGGGCCTGTCGACCCATGGCGGCGAGGTGGCGTTCCCGGGCGGGCGCCGCGACCCGGAAGACCCGGACCTGGTGTTCACCGCCCTGCGTGAAGCCGAAGAGGAAATCGGCCTGCCGCCCGGGCTGGTGGAGGTCATTGGTCCGCTGAGCCCGCTGATTTCGTTGCACGGTTTGAAGGTCACGCCTTTCGTCGGGCTGATTCCCGACTATGTCGAGTACCAGGCCAACGACGCCGAGATCGCTGCCGTGTTCACCGTTCCGCTGGAGTTCTTCCGCCAGGACCCGCGCGATCACACCCATCGTATCGACTACCAGGGGCGCAGCTGGTACGTGCCCAGCTACCGTTTTGGCGAGTACAAGATCTGGGGGCTGTCGGCGATCATGATCGTCGAGCTGGTCAACTTGCTTTACGATGCCAACATCAGCCTGCACCAGCCGCCTGAGCGCTTTACTCCCATTTGAGCGGGACGCCCGCCATCACCGCCGCACCGTGAGGATCCACGCATGAAATACCGTCTGGGCGACCTGCGGGTCGAAACCCATCCGCGCAGCTGGGTGGCACCCACTGCCACGCTGATTGGCAAGGTACGCCTGCAGGCCGGGGCCAATGTCTGGTTCGGCGCGGTGCTGCGCGGCGACAACGAGTTGATCGACATCGGCGAGAACAGCAACGTCCAGGACGGTACCGTGATGCACACCGACATGGGCTCGCCGCTGACCTTGGGCAAGGGCGTGACCGTCGGCCACAACGCCATGCTCCATGGTTGCACCGTGGGCGACTACAGCCTGGTCGGGATCAACGCGGTAGTCCTAAACGGCGCGCGCATCGGCAAGCATTGCATCATCGGCGCCAACGCCCTGATTCCCGAGGGCAAGGAGATTCCCGACGGCTCGCTGGTGGTGGGCTCGCCTGGCAAGGTCGTGCGCGAATTGACCGAAGCGCAGAAGAAGATGCTCGAAGCCAGCGCCGCCCATTACGTGCATAACGCCGAGCGCTATGCCCGCGATCTCGCGCCGCAGGAGGACTGATGAGCGTCAGTGAGCGTCCGGTCGCCTCGCCTTGCGTGCATATCTGCGCCCTGGACGAGGCCGACATCTGCACCGGCTGCCAGCGCAGTGCCCAGGAAATCACCCGCTGGGGCCGGATGGACAATGCCGAGCGGCGCCAGGTGTTGAAGCTGTGCCATGAGCGCGCGGTGGCGGCCGGGCTGGTTTTTGCCACGGGCAGCGTCGCCGGCTGATCGCGCCCCTTGGCCGCGGGCGGCCGCTGCAGTACCCTGTACGGCTTGCCCAGCGGTCGATTCCATGCCTTTTCTGATTGCCTACATCAGCAGCGTCGTGCTGATCAACTACGCCTTTTCCAGTGCCCCGCACCTCGATGTCATCTGGTCCGCCTGGGGCGGGCTGGTGTTCATCCTCCGTGACATGGTGCAGACCCGCTACGGCCATGGTGCGCTGGTCGCCATGCTGGTGGCCCTGGTGCTGTCCTACGTGACCTCCGAGCCGGCTATCGCCCTGGCCAGTGCCACCGCCTTTGCAGTGTCGGAGCTGATCGACTGGCTGGTCTTCAGCATCACCCGGCGTCCGCTGCACGACCGCCTGTGGTTGAGCTCGGCGCTGAGCATTCCCATCGATACCTTCATTTTCTTCGGCATGATCGGTGCGCTGACCCCGGTTGTGGTCGGCACTGCGCTGGCCTCCAAGTTCGCCGGAGTGACGGCGGTATGGCTGATCATGGCCTGGCGCTTGCGCAAGCAGGCCGTTGCCGGCTGAGGCCGGGCGGCCCGGTTCATGTAAAATGGCGCTCCTTTTCACCGGGTTGCACCGACGACGGTACGGCCCTGGATTCCTTCCCTCTGAGGACCTGAAATGACCCGTATCGGAACCCCATTGTCGCCGACCGCGACCCGCGTACTGCTGTGTGGCTGCGGCGAGCTGGGCAAGGAAGTGGTGATCGAGCTGCAACGCCTGGGCGTTGAAGTGATCGCCGTGGACCGTTACGCCAATGCCCCGGCCATGCAGGTGGCCCATCGCAGCCACGTGATCAACATGCTCGACGGCGCTGCCTTGCGTGCGGTGATCGAGGCCGAGAAGCCGCACTACATCGTGCCGGAGATCGAAGCTATCGCCACCGCCACCCTGGTCGAGCTGGAAAACGAAGGCTTCACCGTGGTGCCGACTGCGCGCGCCGCGCAGTTGACCATGAACCGCGAAGGCATCCGTCGCCTGGCCGCCGAAGAGCTGGACCTGCCCACCTCGCCGTACCACTTCGCCGATACCTTCGAAGACTACCGTGCAGCGGTTGAAGACTTGGGCTTCCCTTGCGTGGTCAAGCCGGTGATGAGCTCCTCGGGCAAGGGCCAGAGCCTGCTCAAGAGCACCGAAGACCTGCAGAAGGCCTGGGACTATGCCCAGGAGGGCGGGCGCGCCGGCAAGGGTCGGGTGATCATCGAGGGCTTCATCGATTTCGACTACGAAATCACCCTGTTGACCGTGCGTCATGTCGGTGGCACCACCTTCTGCGCGCCGGTCGGCCATCGCCAGGAGAAGGGCGACTATCAGGAATCCTGGCAACCCCAGGCCATGAGCCCGGTGGCCCTGGCTGAATCCGAGCGCGTGGCCAAGGCGGTTACCGAGGCCCTGGGTGGCCGTGGCCTGTTCGGCGTCGAGCTGTTCGTCAAAGGCGATCAGGTGTGGTTCAGCGAGGTTTCGCCGCGTCCGCACGACACCGGCCTGGTGACCCTGATCTCCCAGGACCTGTCGCAGTTCGCCCTGCATGCCCGTGCGATCCTGGGCCTGCCGATTCCACTGATTCGTCAGTTCGGTCCTTCGGCATCGGCGGTGATCCTGGTGGAAGGTCAGTCACAGCAGACCGCCTTCGCCAACCTGGGCGCGGCCCTGAGCGAGCCGGACACGGCCATTCGCCTGTTCGGCAAGCCTGAGGTCAACGGTCAGCGGCGCATGGGCGTGTGCCTGGCCCGTGACGAGTCGATCGAAGCGGCCCGGGCCAAGGCGACCCGTGCTTCCCAGGCGGTCAAGGTTGAGTTCTAAGTCCTGAGGGCCTCATCGCGGGGGGGGGCCCCCCCCCCCCCCCCACGGGGTGGGGGGGGGGGCCCCCCAGAGGATACTCTATAAAAAAGAGGGGGGGGGTTGTGAAAAAAAAACAACAAAAAACAAAAGAAACAC